>JAJXSQ010000141.1 GCA_021784495.1 Myxococcales bacterium
GCGGCCCGGCGTGGCCGGCCGCGGGCGCCTCCCCCTCCTCCCCCTCCTCGCCCGCCGCGCCGCCGCCCTCGCCGTCGAGGCCGGCCGCGAGGCCGCGTCGCACCGGCTGCGCGTCGTAGAGCGACCAGCGGCGGAGGGCGACGAAGGCGATGCCGGTCGCCAGCATCATCGGGACGAGCAGATCGTAGCTGCCGGAGAGCTCGGAGACCAGGACCAGGGCCGAGAGCGGCGCGTGGGCCGCGCCGCCGTAGAAGGTCCCCATGCCGACGATGGCGAAGGCCGCCGGGTCGATCGACGGATCGTGGAGGAGGAGCCGCGCGGCGTGGCCGAAGGCGGCCCCGAGCAGGCCGCCGGTGACGAGCGACGGGGCGAAGTCCCCCGCCGCCCCCCCCGAGCCGATGGTGAGCGACGCGGCCAGCATCTTCACCAGCGCCAGGGCGGCGAACAGCCCGACGAGCGGCCACCCGCGCGGGAGGTAGGCGGCGCCGGAGATCGCGGCGCTGGCGACGCCGTAGCCGCCGCCGAACGGGGCGAGCGACCGCCCGACCGGCCCGAGCGCCGCCCCGGCGGCGAGCGCGGTCGCGACGCCGACCCCTCCCATGGCCAGCCCGCCGGCGGCCGGCCGGAGCCAGGCGGGGACCCTCGAGCGCGCCGCGGCGCGCTCGACCGCGCGCAGGAGGGAGACGAAGAGCGCGGCGCCCAGGGAGATGGGGAGGGCGAGGAGCGCGTAGAGGACGAGCTGCCCGGGGTGGAAGGGGAAGCGCGGGAGGACGCCGAAGAGGGTCGTCTGGCCGTAGGCCGAGATGACGACCGCGTACGCGACCACGCTGGCGAGGATGGCGGGGATGAGCGCCTCCGCCTCGAAGTCGTCGCGGTAGAGCATCTCGGTGGCGAGGAGCGCGGCGCCGAGCGGCGTGCGGAAGACCGCGGCCATGCCGGCGGCGATCCCGGCGACGAGCAGGACGCGCCGCTCCCGCCGGCTCGTCGGGAGCCAGCGCCCGACCAGCGCGCCGAGCCCGGCGCCGATCTGCATGGTGGGCCCCTCGCGCCCGCCGGCGCCGCCGGTGGAGAGGCAGAAGACGGCGGCGAGCGCCTTCACCGGGATGACCCGGCGCCGGACGATCCCGCCCCGGTGGTAGGCGCGGATGGCCGCGTTCCCGCCGCCGCCGGCCGCCTCCGGCGCGCCGAAGCGGGTGAGGAGGCCGCTCACCAGGCCGCCGAGCGCGGGGAGGAGCGCGAGGAGCCAGGGGCGGAAGGGGGCCAGGGGCGCCGGGGTCCGGAGGAAGGTCTCGCCGGGGGATCGGAGCGTCTCGAACCCGGCGAGCCCATCGAGGAACCAGCGCTGCCCGAGCTCGAGGGCGGCGAAGAAGCCCCCGCCGATCACCCCGGCCACCAGGCCGATGGCGGCGGCGTGGAGCAGGACGCGGCCGAGGAGCTGGAGCTCGAGCGTCGCGGCGGCCGGCGAGAGGGCCGCGAGGCCGAGCCTGAGGATCGGGTCGCGCAGCTCGCGCAGCCGGCCGGCGAGGGGCCTGCCGGAGTCCGGCCGCGCCCCGGCAGGCTCCACGGCGCGCGCCGGAGGGGTCCCCTGGCGGAGGCCGCCGGGAGGCGGCGGCGGATGGTCCTCGGGCTTCACGCGTCACCTCCAGCCGCATTCCGGGCGCTCCGCCCGGCCCACCATACTCCCGCGCCCGCCAGCCGGCTCCCTCGTTGGGGTGCGACGGAACGCCATCCCTCTTGGGGCGTTACTTGTCCGAACCCGGGGGGCCCGCCTAGCGTGAACGATGTCACACCGCCGCGAGAAGCACGACCACCGGTGAAGACCGTCCGCGTCACCTCGTCCCCGTTCAGGAGCCTCCACCCATGACGAACCGGTCGAACGCGCTGGCGAGGCTCACCGCCGCCGCGGCCGTGCTCGCGATCGCCACCCCGGCCGCGGCCATCCCGGCCTTCGCGCGCAAGTACGGCACGAGCTGCCTCACCTGCCACACGATCTACCCGAAGCTGAACCCGTTCGGAGAGGCCTTCCGGCGCAACGGCTACCGCTTCCCCGGCGTCGACAGCGACTACATCAAGGCCGACCAGATCGCCCTCGGCCAGGACGCCTACAAGAAGAGCTTCCCGAACTCGGTCTGGCCCGACGAGATCCCGGCGGCGGTGCCGCTCTCGATCGGCTTCAACGGGCAGGCGCTCGTCAGCCCGGCCAAGAACTCCTCCTTCGGCCGGGCCTCGAACGGCGCGATCTTCTCGCTCCAGAACCTGGTCCAGGAGGGGCACATCTGGGCCGGCGCGGCGCTCGACGACACCACCACCGTCTGGGGCGAGATCACCTTCGCCAACGACGGGACCATCGACGTGGAGCACGCCCAGCTCCTCTTCAGCGACCTGATCGGCCCCAAGCACGCCGTGAACGTGGTGGTGGGGCGCGGCTTCCCGACCCTCACCCAGTACGGGCCGCACTCGTCCTACATCGGCGACCAGCTCGTCACCACCGTGCCGGTCACCGGCATCTACCAGGGCAACCCGGACCCCTGGACCCTCGTCGACAACTACGACGGCCTCGAGGTGAACGGCGTCGTCGCCGGCCGGCTCGACTACTCGCTCGGGGTGAACGCCGGGAAGACCCTCCCCGGCCAGACCTTCGCCACCGACAACTTCTACGGCCACGTCGGCTACAAGCTCGGCGGGCTCCGGCTCGACGGCGAGGGGGCGACCGGCATGCCCGATCCCCTCCACCCCTGGGCGGAGGACGCGCTCGGGGTCTTCGCCTTCGGGTACCAGTCCAACTCCCGCTTCGCCGGGGTGGGCGGCGGCGTCCAGAACGACGTCGCCAACGTCTTCGGCCTCGGCGCCCGCGGCCAGCTCGGCTCGGCCGAGCTGAACGTCGGCTGGTACGCCGAGCGGCACGACCACGGGACCGCCGACTACGCGCCGGTCACGGCGCAGGTCTATTACGCCGAGCTCTCCTACGTCCTCTACCCCTGGATGGTGCCGGTCCTGCGGGTCGAGGGGTCGAGCCTCCACCCGGAGGGCGGCCCGACCGTCGAGGACCTCCACGTCATGCCCGGCGTCGCCTTCGCCATCCGCCCGAACGTGAAGCTGGTCACCGTCTTCAACTTCGAGCGGGCCAGCGGCTTCCCGGCCGGCGCCGGCGGCGCGGCGCAGGCCTGGCAGGGCGGCGCGTCGGCCTGGGGGCCGATGCAGATCGCCCCGGGCGCGACGAGCAACCCCTCCGAGTTCGACGGCATCTCGATCTTCCTCGCCTTCGCGATGTGATCGCCCACCCTCCACCCCGCGCGCCCCTCCAGGAGAGCCACCCATGAGCACCCGCACCTCCCTCCGCAGCCTCGCCGCCGCCGCCCTCGCCCTCTCGGGCTCGGTCGCCCTCGCCGCCGGCGGCACCATCACCGGCAAGGTGGAGTCGACCCCGGCCAAGTTCCTCGCCGAGACGGTCGTCTACCTCGAGAAGGCGCCGCCCACCGGCGGGGCGCAGTCCCACGCGATGGACCAGCGGAACATGACCTTCGAGCCCCACCTCCTGGTGATCCAGGCCGGCGACTCGGTGAAGTTCCTCAACCACGACAGCGTGGTCCACAACGTCTACTCGCCGGACAACGAGGGGTACAACCTCGGCGCCTTCAAGCAGAACGAGGAGCGGAGCTACACCTTCTCCTCGGCCGGGTCCTACACCCAGCTCTGCAGCATCCACCCCGAGATGCTCGGCTTCATCTTCGTCGCCCCGAGCCGCCACGCGGCCGCGGTCGACAAGGCCGGCGGCTTCACCCTGCGGGACGTCCCGCCCGGCACCTACAAGCTCGCGATCTGGAACTCCCACCTGAAGGCGCCGGCCAAGGACGTCACGGTGACCGCGGGCGGGACGGCGACCGTGAACTTCTCCATCAAGCGGTAGGAGGCCACCTCCGTGCGATCCCCCCTGGCCGGCCTCGCGGCCGCGGTGGGCGGTGCCCTGGCGCTCCTCGGCTGCCAGCCGTCGCTCCCGCCCCCGCCGGCCCAGCCCATCGTCTTCAGCCACCGGATCCACGCGGGGAAGGCCGGCATCGGCTGCACCTCGTGCCACGGCTTCGCCGAGCGCGGGCCGGTCGCCGGGATCCCGTCGATGCAGCGCTGCGAGGGCTGCCACAAGTTCGTGCGCGAGGATCCGGCGAGCAAGGAGATCACCGCGCAGATCGGGGTGCTGCGGGCCATCCTCGCCCAGGGGACGGTGATCGAGTGGGCCCGCGTCCACCGGCTCCCCGACCACGTCTACTTCACCCACGAGCGCCACGTCGCCGCCGGGATCCGCTGCCAGGAGTGCCACGGCGAGGTGGAGCAGATGGAGGTGATGCACCAGGTCTCGCCGCTCACCATGGGGTGGTGCATCGCCTGCCACAAGCGGAAGATCGCCGAGCACCCGGCGGGGCGCGCGCACCTCCTCGACTGCTGGAACTGCCACAAGTGAGGACCGCTTGAAGGACCCTGCCTCGTCAGACCTCTCCCGCCGCTCGTTCCTCATGATCGTCGGCGCGGCCGGCGCCGCCGGGGTGGCCGCCGGCTGCTCGCCGAAGGCGGCGACCCAGCGGCTCGTCCCCTACCTCGTGCCCCCCGAGGAGCTCGTCCCCGGCAAGCCGCTCTTCTACCGGACGGTCTGCCGCGAGTGCCCCGCCGGCTGCGGGGTCACCGCCCGGACGCGCGAGGGGCGGGTGGTGAAGCTCGAGGGGAACCCGGAGGATCCGATCGGCGCCGGCGCGCTCTGCGGTCGGGGCCAGGCGGCGGTCCAGGCGCTCTACTCGCCGGACCGCCTGCGCGGCGCGGCGGCGCGGGGGGCCGACGGGAAGCTCTCCCCGCTCGACTGGGACGCGGCCGAGGGCCGCCTCGCCGACGCGCTGGCCGCCGCCCACGCGGCCGGCCCGGGCGCCATCCGGCTGCTCACCCGGCCCGAGCCCGGCACGGTCGGCGCGCTCCAGAAGGCCTTCCTGCGCGCGCTCGGCGCGCGCGAGGGGGACCGGGTGGCGTTCGATCCCCTCGATCCCGGGGCGCTCCGCGCCGCGAGCGAGGCGCTCTTCGGCGTCGCCGAGCTGCCGGTCCACGACCTGGGCGAGGCCCGCACCGTCGTCTCCTTTGGCGCCGACTTCCTCGAGACCTGGCTCTCCCCGGTCGAGCTCACCCGGCAGTTCGCCGCCGGCCGCGGGCGGATCGGCGAGGCGCGGACCCGCCTCGTCTGGATCGGCCCGCGCCTCGGCATGACCGGCGCCGCGGCCGACGCCTGGCTCCCCTGCCGGGCCGGCGGCGAGCTCCCGCTCGCCCTCGCCCTCCTCCGCCTGCTCGCGGATCCGGCCAGCCGGATCCCCCTCGCCCCCGAGGTCGCGGCGCTCTGGCCCGCGCTCCGCCCGCTCGACCCGGCCGCGCTGGCGCTCCGCGCCGGGGTGGCCCTCGACCGGATCGAGGCGCTGGCCCGCGAGCTCGGCGGCCGCCGGCCCTCGGCGCTCCTGGGCCCGGGCCCCGCCAGCCAGGGGGCCGACGCCACCCAGCTCGCCGCCGTCGTCGCGCTCCTCAACCTCGGCCTCGGCAACACCGGGCGGACCGTCCGCTACGGGCTCGATCCGGCCGAGGATCCGGCGGCGCCGCTGGCCGCCGTCCGGGCGCTCCTCGACGACTGCCGCGCCGGGAAGGTGAAGGTCCTCCTGGTGGCGCACGCCGATCCGGTCGGCGCGCTCCCGGCCGCCCTGGACGTCGCCGGCGCGCTCGCGCGCGTCCCCCTGGTCGTCAGCTTCGGCGACCGCCCGGACGCCACCACCGCGCGGGCGCAGCTCGTCCTCCCCGATCACCACACCCTCGAGGCGTTCGAGGACGCGATCCCGCGGGTCGGTGTGGTGAACCTGGGGCAGCCGGCGATGACCCCGCTCGCCGACACCCGGGCGACCGCGCAGGTCCTCCTCGAGGTGGCCGCCAAGCTCCCGGTGGCGGCGGCCCACTTCCCCTGGACCGATCCCTACGACTACCTCCAGGCGCGCTACGAGGACTACGCGATGATGGTCGCCGGGCGGATGCTCGACGCCGACCTGGCGCGCGACGCGGCGCAGCGCGGCGGCTTCTGGGGAGCGGCCGAGCCGGTCCCGGTCCGGCTCGCGCCGGGGGCGGCGGCGCCGTTCCTGGCCCTCCCGGCGGCGGCCTCGC
>JAJXSQ010000142.1 GCA_021784495.1 Myxococcales bacterium
ACACGCGGCGTTGCTGCGTCAGGCTTTCGCCCATTGCGCAAGATTCCCCACTGCTGCCTCCCGTAGGAGTCTGGACCGTGTCTCAGTTCCAGTGTGGCTGATCGTCCTCTCAGACCAGCTACCCGTCATAGCCTTGGTGGGCCGTTACCCCGCCAACTAGCTGATGGGCCGCGGGCTCATCCTGAAGTGATAGCTTGCATGCAGAGGCCACCTTTTCCCGCGAGAGCCGAGGCTCCCGTGGTCTCATCCGGTATTAGCACGCCTTTCGGCGAGTTATTCCGGGCTTCAGGGCAGATTACCCACGTGTTACGCACCCGTGCGCCGCTGTACTCACCCTTGCGGGCTTTCCCGCTCGACTTGCATGTGTTAGGCACGCCGCCAGCGTTCGTTCTGAGCCAGGATCAAACTCTCCAATTGAGAGATTTCGATCCCAGCCAGCCATCCCTCGCGGGACGGACTGGCATGGTGTGTTGCTCGATAGTTTTGCAAACTCAAGGGAATGCGGGACCGCATTCCTTCGTACGCTTGCTATCCAGTTTTCAAAGACCGAAACACCCTCTCGCCGCGGGGTTCACCCGCGCCGAGCTCCGACACCGCGGCGTCACGAGGACGACCGCTTTCGTCGGGAGGGCGAACTATCTATCCCGTCCGCCCCGCGTCGTCAAGCTGCCCGTTGGAGAAAACCGGACCACCCTTCCGACCGAAGGTGCCTGACTTCTACATCAGGCCCTTCATCCCGTCAAGCCCGCCGCCCCTTCACTTCCTGGCGGCCTTTGCTCAGCGAGGGGCGCGACTTCTACCCCTCCCCGGGTTCCCCGTCAAGCGGCTTCGACCTTCCGGTCTCTTCCGCTGTCGAGGGGCGCGCTATGTAGCCCCTCCGAGGATTCTCGTCAACATCGATTCCGCTCGGTCCTGCTTCGGCCTCGCGGCATCCCGGCTACATCCCGGCGACGAGGGCGCGACTTGTACCGGGGGAGCCGCGCGGAGTCAAGCGCGGCGTCGATCACCACCCGGAGACGGCCGCGATCTCGCGCCGGCACGCCGCCGCCAGCACCTCCGCCGCCGCGGAGGCCGGCGCGCCGCCGCGGCGCGCGCGCTCCACCCGGGCGATCGCGTCGATCCGCTCGAGCGCCGCGTCGAGCGCGTCGTTCACCACCACGTAGTCGTAGGTGGCGAGGCCGCGGTGGACCTCGTCCTGCGCCACCTGGAGGCGGCGCTGGATCGCGGCGTCCCCGTCCGTCGAGCGGCCGCGGAGGCGGCGCTCCAGCTCCGCGAGATCGGGCGGGAGGACGAGGACGCAGGCCACCTGGCGCGGGAAGGCCGCGCGGAGCTGCTCGCCGCCCTGGACGTCGATGTCGAAGAGCGCGATCCGGCCCCCGGCGAGCGTCTCCTCCACGGTCGCCCGGAGGGTGCCGTAGCGCTGCCCGTGGACCTCCGCCCACTCGGCCAGCGCCCCGGCGGACACCAGCGCCTCGAACCGGGCCTCCGGGACGAAGTGGTAGTCGACGCCGTCGCGCTCGGCGCCCCGCGGCGCCCGGGTGGTCGCCGACACCGAGAAGACCGCGTCGTCGTGCGTGGCCAGGAACCGGCGCGCCAGGGTGGTCTTTCCGGCGCCCGAGGGGGCGGAGAGCACCAGCAGCAGCCCGGGGCGCCCCGCCGCGTCACTCGACATTCTGGACCTGCTCCCGCATCCGCTCGATCTCCGCCTTGAGCTCGACCACCACCACCGAGATCTCGGCGTGCTGGGACTTCGAGCCGATGGTGTTCGCCTCCCGGTTCATCTCCTGGACCAGGAAGTCGAGCTTGCGCCCGGCCGGCTCCCCGCTCCCCAGGAGCCGGCGCGCCTGATCGAGGTGGCTCTGCAGCCGGGTGACCTCCTCCGCGACGTCGGTCCGCTCGGCGAGGAGGGCCACCTCCTGGGCCAGGCGTCCGGGATCGAGGGGGATCCCCCCGGTGAGCTCCGCCACGCGATCGGCGAGCCGGGCCCGGTGGTGCTCCACGGCGAGCGGCGCGAGCGTCTCCACCCGGGAGACCAGCCGCCCCACCGTCTCGAGCCTGGCCTCCAGATCGCGCCGGAGGGCGTCGCCCTCGCGCGCCCGCATGGACACCAGGGCCTCGAGCGCCTGCGCCGTCGCCCGCTCGGTCGCCGCGCGGAGCGCCGCCAGGTCGACCTCCCGGTCGTCGAGGCGGATCACCCCGTCGGCCGCCACCACGTCGGCGAGGGTCACCTGGCCCGGCAGGCCCAGCCGGGCCTGCACCTCGGCGTAGGCCCGGGCGTAGGACTCGGCCAGCGCCGCGTCGACCCGGGGGGCCATCGTGGCCGCGGCGCCGGTCCGCCGCGCCGCGATCTCGATCCCTCCCCGCGCCAGCCGGGCCTTGACCGCCCGGACGATGTCGCCTTCGAGGGCCGAGAGCTCGCGCGGCAGCCGCACCTTCACGTCGCAGAACTTGTGGTTCACCGAGCGGATCTCGATCGCCACCTCCTCGCCGGCGGCGGCGGCGCGGCCCGAGCCGAAGCCGGTCATGCTCCGGATCATCGCCCCTCCGCGCCCGGCGGTGCCGGGATCGGCCGGGCCTGCCCGGGAGGGCGCTGCGTCCGCGGGCGGGTCACGGGAGCGGCCGCGCCTCGTCGAGCAGCATCACCGGGATGCCGTCGTCGATGCGGTAGGAGAGGCGGCAGCGCAGGCAGTGGATCTCGTCCACCTCCTCGTGGAACTCGAGCGGCCCCTTGCACCGGGGGCACGCGAGGATCTCCTTGAGCTCGACGGCGATGGGCATCCAGCCTCCTCCCGGGGGCATCTTCGCCGCCGGGCCGGGCGGCCGCAAGGGGGCGCGCGCGCCGGCGGCGCCCTCAGCGCCGCCGCGCCGCCTCGAGGGCGGCGAGGAGCGCGGTCGTCGAGTGCTCCTTCGGATCGCCGGCGACCGCCACCCGCCCGCCGAGCGCGCGCACCTCCGCCGCCTCCGGGATGGTCTCGGGGGTGTAGTCGGTGCCCTTCACCTGGACGTCGGGCCGCAGCGCCCGGATCACCGGGATGACGTCCGGGGAGTCGAAGACCACGACGTGATCGACGCAGCGGAGGGCCGCCACGATCTCGGCGCGCTCGTCCTCCCCGATCACCGGTCGGCCCGGCCCCTTGTAGGCCCGGGTGGAGGCGTCGCTGTTGACGGCCACCACCAGGAGATCGGCCTCGGCCCGGGCGCCCTCCAGGTACCGGAGGTGGCCCACGTGGAAGAGATCGAAGACGCCGTTCGCCAGCGCGATCGAGCGCCCCGCGGCGGAGGCCTCGGCGCGCACCCGGGGGAGCTCGGCGAGGGTGAGCCGCCGGCTCACCGGCCGCCCCCCGGATCGAGCTCGGCGGCGAGCTCCGCCAGGGAGACCGTGGCGGTCCCCGGCTTCCGGACCTGCAGCGCGCCGGCGACGTTGGCGATGCGCGCCGCGGCCAGCGCCTCCCCGCCGGCCGCGATCGCCGCCGTGTAGGCGGCGGCGACGGTGTCACCCGCGCCGGTGACGTCGACGGCCTCCTGGCCGCCGTGCGCCGGGAGGTGGACCCCCCGCCGCCCGGGCCGGAAGACCGACATCCCGTTCCGGCCGCGGGTGACGAGCAGCACCTCGCAGCGGACCGCCCCGAGGAGCCGCGCCGCGGCGCGCTCCAGCCCGCCCGGCGCGGCGAGCGAGAGGCCGGTCGCCGCCTCGAGCTCGACCTCGTTCGGCTTCACCATGCTGAGGCCCCGGCAGCGCGCCAGGCCGTAGCGGGAGTCGGCGCAGACCGGGAGCCCCCCGCGCCGGAGCCGCCGGAGATCGGCCAGCACCTCCGCCGAGACGACCCCCGAGCCGTAGTCGCTCGCCAGGACCGCCCCCGCGCGCCGCGCGCCGCGGCCGAGCTCGGCGAGCAGGCGCCGGGCCTCCGCCGGCGGGAGCGGCCCCGCCGGCGCCCGGTCGAGCCGGAGCATCTGCTGGCGCCGCGTCGATCGCCCTCCCGCGAGGATCCGGGTCTTGGCCTCGGTCGCCCGCCCGGCGACCCGCTGCACCCCGGCGACGTCCACCCCGCCCGCCTCGAGCTCGGCGAGGAGCGCGCGCCCGAGCGGGTCGTCCCCCACCGCGCCCAGCAGCCGGACCTGGACGCCGAGCGCCGCGAGGTTCAGGGCCGCGTTCCCCGCCCCCCCGGGCCGGAGCTCCGCGCGCTCGTACTGGACGATCAGGACCGGCGCCTCCCGGCTGATCCGCTCGGTCTCGCCGTACACGTACTCGTCGGCGACGAGATCCCCGATCACCAGCACCTGGGCGCGGGCGAAGGCCTGCAGGATGGCGGCGGGCGGCGCTGGCGCGCGGGCGCGGGGCACGGTCTTCCCTACCGCGCGCCCCCCGGCGGCGTCAACGCGGCGGCCGCGGCCGGCGGCCGGGTCTTCCACCGCCTGTGAAGCCAGTACCAGCGCCCCGGGTGGCGTCGAACCCATCGCTCCAGGCGGTCGTTCAGCCCCTGCATGAAGGCCAGGTCGTCGGCGCGCCGATCCCCGGTGTCCGGCAGGTCGATCGGCCCCTCGATCACCACTTGGTGTCGGCCGTCCCCGAGCGGCACCGAGAGGGTGAACAGGACCGCGGCGCCGGTGCGCCGCGCCAGGTAGGCCGGCGTCGGCGAGGTCGCCGCCGGCACGCCGAAGAAGGTCGGGAAGACGGCGTGGGCCGGCTGGTTCTGGTCGATGACGTAGCCGAGCACCCGCCCCGAGGCGAGGGCGCGGCGCGCGGCGGACATCGTCTCCCCGGGCCGCACCACCAGATCCTCGACGCCGGAGCGGAGCCGCGCCGCGCGCCAGAGGTCGTTCGCCCGGCTCGCCCCCATGACGCGGGTGATCATCGTGATGGGGATGCCGCGCCGGGTGTGGGCGGCCGCCAGGAGGTCGAAGTTGCCGAAGTGGGCGGTGCAGGCGATCACCCCCCGCCCCCGCGCCAGCGCGGTCTCGTAGTTCTCCCACCCCTGGTACTCGAAGATCCGGTCGAGCTCGGCGGCCGGCATCGCCGGCACCCGGAGGAAGTCGGGGACCATCTGCCCGAGGTTCCGGTAGGTGTCCCGCGCGACGGCCCGCCGCTCCGCCTCGGTCCACTCGGGGAAGGCGAGCCGCAGGTTGGAGAGCACGACCCGGCGGCGGATCCGCAGCGTCCAGGTGAGCCAGCCGAGGAACGCCCCCGCAGCCGCCAGCCAGGACCTCGGCACCCGGGCCAGGAGCCCGAGGAGCGCGTTCATGCCGTTCCCCCCCCTCGCCGCCGGTCGCCGGCGGCCAGCGCGCCGTCGAGCGCCTCCTCGAGCGTCCCCTCGCCGGCGGTGACCGCCGCCTCGATCCGGACGACCGCCCAGCGCGGATCGGCGGCGACGGCCGGGTCGAACCGGACGGCGTCCTTCTCGGTGGTGACCACCGCGCTGGCCCCCTCGGCCCGAGCCGCGGCGAGCGCCCCGGCGAGCTCCGCGGCGCCGTACCGGTGGTGATCGGGGTAGCGGCGCTCCCCGACGACCCGGGCGCCGAGCGCCTCGACCGTGCGCCGGAACGCGCCGGGGCGCGCCAGCCCGGAGAGGAGCAGCACCGCCCGCCCGCGGAGGGCCTCCGGCCCGAGCGAGCGGGCCAGCGTGCCGTCGACGACGTCGACCGGCGCGTGGCGGGACTCGACCGCCTCCCGCCCGGTCGCCTCCCGCGCCAGGCGCCGCCAGCGCTCGAGCTCCCCGGACGGCGCCTGATCGCAGCGCGAGAGCCAGACGAGCCCGGCCCGAGCCAGGGCGGAGCGGGGCTCGCGCCCGGGGCCGGCCGGCAGCAGGTGGCCGTTCCCGAGCGGGTTGGCCGCGTCGACCACCACCACGTCGAGGTCCCGGGCCAGCGCCCGGTGCTGGAAGCCGTCGTCGAGGAGGAGGGCGTCGGCGCCGTGCGCGTCGACCGCCCGTCGCGCGAGCTCGAGCCGCCGGGGACCGCACAGGACGCGGAGCCCCGGGAGCCGCCGGGCGAGGAGGACCGGCTCGTCCCCTCCCTCCGCCGCGCCGAGGAGCACCCGGGCGCCGTCGGCGACCAGGCGCGGATCGCGGCGCAGCGCGCCGTACCCGCGCGAGAGGACCGCCACGACCCGCCCGCGCGCCGCGAGGCGCCGCGCGATCTCGAGC
>JAJXSQ010000143.1 GCA_021784495.1 Myxococcales bacterium
GCTCGCCGCGGCCTCGCCGGCCCGCGCCCAGTTCTGGACGCAGAAGGGGACCGCCCCGGCGGCGCCCTCCGGGGTGACCCCGAAGATCCTCGAGGACGTCCGCGTGGACGAGCAGCTCGGCGCCGTCCTCCCGGCGGACCTGGCCTTCACCGACTGGAACGGCCGCCCGGTCCGGCTGGGGAGCCTCTTCGGGCGCGGCCGCCCGGTGGTCCTGGCGCTCGTCTACTACGAGTGCCCGATGCTCTGCGGGCTGGTCCAGTCGGGGATGGCGCGCGCCATGCGCGAGAGCGGCCTCGTGCCCGGCAAGGACTTCACCGCCGCCTCCATCTCCTTCGATCCCCGCGAGCGCCCGGCCCTGGCGAGGGAGCGGCGGCGCGGGTACCTCCAGTCGCTCGGCCTCGACGAGTCCTCGGACGCCTGGGCCTTCTGGGTCGACCGCGACGGCGACGCCCGGCGGCTGGCCGACGCCGTCGGCTTCCACTACGCGCAGGACCCGGTCTCCGGCGAGTGGGCCCACCTCGCCGCCATCTACGTCCTCACCCCGGACGGCAAGGTCTCCCGGTACCTGTACGGCGTCGAGTTCCCGCCGAAGGACCTCCGGCTGGCGATCGTCGAGGCGGGGGGCGGGCGGATCGGCACCAGCTTCGACCGGCTGATCCTCACCTGCTACCGGTACGACCCCGCGACGCGCCGGTACCTCCCGTTCGCCTTCGGCCTGCTCCGGCTGGGTGGGGGGCTCGTGCTCCTCGCCCTCGGCCTGCTCGTCGCGGCGCTCGTCTGGCGGGAGCGCCGGAGGGCGCGGCTCGCGAGGACGGCCCCGTGAGCGACCTCCTCCGCAGGCTGCTCTTCCTCCCGCCGGCGGCGTCGCAGCACGCCCGCGACGTGGACTCGCTCCACTTCTTCGTGGTCATCACCACGATGCTCGCCGGGCTGGCGATCTTCGGCACCGCGCTGGCCTTCATGATCCGGTACCGGCGGCGGGGGGAGGACGACCGCACCCCCGAGATCCAGCCGCGCCACTGGCACGAGGCCCTCTTCATCGGGGTGCCCCTCGCCTTCTTCCTCGTCTGGTTCGCCATCGGGTATCCCCAGTTCGTCGAGTCGACCCGGGCGCCGCCCGGCGCCATGGACGTCTTCGTCATGGGGAAGCAGTGGATGTGGAAGTTCGCCTACCCCGGCGGGCCGTCCTCGCTCGACGAGCTCCGGGTCCCGGCGGGGCGCCCCGTCCGCCTCCTCATCACCTCCCGGGACGTGATCCACAGCTTCTTCGTGCCCGACCTGCGGCTGAAGCAGGACGCGCTGCCCGGCCGCTACACCGAGACCTGGTTCCAGGCCGACGCGCCCGGGCGCCACCAGATCTTCTGCGCCGAGTACTGCGGCCTCTCCCACTCCGGGATGCTGGCCGAGCTGGTGGTGATGAAGCCGGAGGAGTTCGACGCCTGGATCGCGCTGCAGCGCCGCGGCCTGGCGCGGGCGCAGGACGCCGCGGCGGTGCCGGGGGACCTCCTCGCCGCCGGGTCCTCCCTGGTCGAGCAGGGCCGGAACGTGGCGGCGGTCCAGGGCTGCCTCAAGTGCCACTCGATCGACGGCTCGCGCCACATCGGGCCGACCTGGCGCGACCTCTACCGGCGGCGGGAGCGGCTCTCGACCGGGGCGGTGGTGACGGCCGACGAGGCCTACCTCACCCGGTCGATGATGGATCCGGCCGCCGAGATCGTGGACGGCTACCAGAACGTCATGCCGACCTACCAGGGGAAGCTGACCCCGCCCGAGGTGGCGGCGGTCGTCGAGTTCATCAAGTCGCTCAAGACCCCGGCGGTCCGTGCCGGGCCATCGGAGGGCCCGGTCTATGAGTCCACTCCCGGCAGGTGACCCGCCCGTGTACGCGGCGCGCAACTACCTGAACACCCCGGCCACCGGCCTGCGATCCTGGCTCACCACGCTGGATCACAAGCGGATCGGGGTGATGTTCCTCGTCGCCACCCTGGTCGCCTTCGCGCTCGGCGGGGTCTTCGCGCTCCTCATCCGGATCGAGCTGCTGACCCCGGGCCCGACGATCATGGACGCGATGACCTACAACCGGATCTTCACCCTGCACGGCGTGGTGATGATCTTCCTCTTCATGATCCCGGCCATCCCCAGCGGGTTCGGGAACTTCCTGCTGCCGATCATGCTCGGCGCCCGCGACGTCGCCTTCCCTCGCCTGAACCTCCTCAGCTTCTACCTCTACCTCGCGGGGGCGGCGATCGCGCTCTGGGGGATGATCCACGGCGGCGCCGACACCGGCTGGACGTTCTACACGCCGTACTCCACCACCACGACCACCAAGGTCGTCCCCATCCTGCTCGGGGCGTTCGTCGTCGGCTTCTCGTCGATCCTCACCGGGCTCAACTTCATCGTCACCACCCACACCCTGCGGGCGCCCGGGATCACCTGGTCGAAGCTGCCGCTCTTCGTCTGGTCGATCTACGCCACCAGCGTCATCCAGATCCTGGCGACGCCGGTCCTGGGCATGACCCTCCTCCTGGTCGCGATCGAGCACGCCTTCGGCTGGGGGATCTTCGATCCCGCCCGCGGCGGGGACCCGGTCCTCTTCCAGCACTTCTTCTGGTTCTACTCACACCCGGCGGTCTACATCATGATCCTGCCGGCCATGGCGGTGATGAGCGAGGTGGTCTGCGCCTTCTCCCGGAAGAACATCTTCGGCTACAAGGCGGTCGCCTACAGCTCCCTGGGCATCGCCTTCGTCGGCTTCTTCACCTGGGGGCACCACCTCTTCACCTCGGGGCAGTCGCCCTACGACGCCGGGGTCTTCGGCGTACTCACCATGTTCGTGGGCATCTTCACCGCCATCAAGATCTTCAACTGGGTGGCGACCCTGTACCGCGGGTCGATCAGCTTCAAGACCCCCTTCCTCTACTTCCTCGGCTTCCTCTTCTTCCTCTTCTTCGGCGGCATGACCGGCGTGGCGCTCGCCACCGTCTCCCTCGACGTCCACTGGCAGGACACCTACTTCGTCGTCGCCCACTTCCACTTCATCATGGTCGGCTCGACGATCATGGCCTTCCTGGCCGCCCTCCACTACTGGTGGCCGAAGCTGACCGGGCGGCTCTACAGCGAGCGCTGGGGGCTCGTCGGGGCGGTGCTGATCATCTCCGGCTTCGTCTTCACCTTCCTCCCCCAGTTCCTCCTCGGCAACGAGGGGATGCCGCGCCGCTACTTCGCCTACCCGGCCCGGTACCAGGCGCTCAACGTCGCCTCCTCCGCCGGCGCCTCGGTGCTGGCGATCGGCTTCAGCGTGGTCCTGGTCTACCTGCTCGTGGCCCTGCGCCACGGCCCCGTCGCCGGGTCGAACCCGTGGGGCTCGCGCGGGTACGAGTGGGAGACCAGCTCGCCGCCCCCGCTCGAGAACTTCGAGGTGGTGCCGGCCTTCGAGCGCGGGCCGCACGAGTACCACGACCTGCCGGCGGCGGCGCCCGGCGCCGGCGAGGGGCGCCATGCATAGCGCGGTCGCCCATCACTTCGAGAGCCTGGAGAAGCAGGCGGAGGCCCAGCGGCTGGGGATGTGGCTCTTCCTGGCCACGGAGATCCTGCTCTTCACCGCGCTCTTCGCCGCCTACGGCGTCTACCGCTTCCTCTACACGGCCGCCTTCTCGGAGGCGAGCCGCGGCCTCGAGACCTGGCTCGGCGGGGTGAACACCCTGATCCTGGTCACCAGCTCCTTCACCGTGGCCATGGGGCTCGACGCCGCCACGCGCGGCCGGACGCGCCGGACCGCCGGCCTGCTCGGCCTCTCGATCCTGCTCGGGGCGGTCTTCCTCGCCCTCAAGGCCTTCGAGTACCACCACCACTTCGCGCACGGCGAGCTCCCCGGCCGGTACTACACCGGCCCCATCGCCGGCTCGGGCGGCGCGCTCTTCTTCACCCTCTACTTCCTCATCACCGGGCTGCACGCGATCCACGTGCTGATCGGCATGACGGTGCTGGCGGTGGTGGCCGTCCGGTGCTGGCGCGGGGCCTACGACGCCGAGTACCACGTGCCGGTCGAGCTGGCCGGGCTCTACTGGCACCTCGTCGACCTGATCTGGATCTTCGTCTTCCCGCTCGTCTACCTCATCTGAGCCAGGAGCCCGCGATGACCGCGCACGCCGGCGACGCCGCCGTCCCCGCCCCCCCGCACTCGCACCGGGGCCGGTACCTCGCGGTCTGGATCGCGCTCCTCCTCCTCACCGGCCTCACCTGGGGGCTCTCCCGCAGCCACGTCCCGGGGTTCGCGGGGGTGGCGATCGCCCTCGGCATCGCGATCGTGAAGGGCACGCTCGTCGCCCTCTTCTTCATGCACCTGTGGGATCGCCCGGGGCCGAGCCGGCTCGTCCTCCTCTCTTCGCTCGTCTTCGTCGCCCTCCTCATCGGGCTCACCCTCCTCGACGTCTCGACGCGCTCCCCGCTGGCGCTCCCGCCCGACGCCGACACGGCTCCGGAGGCGCTGCGGCGGACGATCCTGGAGGAGGAGGCGGCCGGCCGCCGGTCGCCGCCCGAGCGCCTTCCCCGCGCCACGCCTTGACGGGGGGACCGCGCCGGGGCTCCCGGGGGCAAGGGCTGCGCCGCCGCCCGCCATCGCGCAAACCCTGCATGATCGGCTGGCGCGGTGCGCTGGAACCGTGGCGATCGCGGCGGTATGCCACTTGCTTGGCAGCGAAGGGATCATGCAACGCGACCGCGTCCTCGTCATCGAAGGAGACCGCGAGCTGGGGGCGAGGCTCAGGGCCGTGCTGGGGGAGCACGACTTCGACGCGGTCGAGACCGCGACCTGCGACGGCGCCCTGGCCCTGCTGCCCAGCCTCCGCCCGGCGGTGGTGCTGGTCGACGCCGCGCTCGCCGGCTGCGACGGCCCCTCCTTCTCGGCCCGGCTCCACGAGCTGGGCAGCGACGCGGCCATGGTCGTCTCGGTGGCCGCCGACCGACTCGGCGACGCGGTCGCGGCGCTGCGCGCCGGGGCCGACGGGTACCTCCTCCGGCCGCTCGAGCCGGCCCACGCCGGGCTCGCCCTCCTCAAGGCGGCCGAGACTCGCCGGCTGCGGCTCGACGGGGCGCGCCTGCGCGAGCGGGTCCGCGGCCGGCTCGCCCTCGTCGGGACCTCCCCCGATCTCCTCTCCGCCTTCGAGGTGGTCCGGCGGGTGGCGCCGACCAAGGCGACCGTCCTGATCCAGGGCGAGGCCGGGGCGGGCAAGGAGCACGTCGCCCAGGTCATCCACGAGCTGTCGCCGCGGCGCGAGCGGCCCTTCGCGCGGGTCAACTGCGCCTCGCTCTCCGAGTTCCTCCTCGAGAGCGAGCTCTTCGGCCACGAGCGGGGGGCCTTCGAGGGGGCCGACGGCCGGCGGATCGGGCGGCTGGAGCAGGCGGAGCGGGGCACCCTCTACCTCCACGAGATCGGCCGGATGCCCCCGGCGGTCCAGGTGAAGCTCCTCCGGGTCCTGCAGGAGGGGACGATCGAGCGCGTGGGCGGGCGGGAGGCCATCCCCGTCGACGTCCGGGTGGTGGCCGGCTCCCAGGTCGATCTGGCCGAGGAGGTCCGCGCCGGACGCTTCCGGGACGACCTCTACTACCGGCTCAACGTGGTGGCGGTCGCGCTTCCGCCGCTCCGGGCGCGCACCGCCGACATCCCGGCGCTGGTCTCGCACTTCATGGCGGAGCAGGCGCGGGCGACCGGCAAGGTCGTCTCCGGGATCAGCCCGGGGGTCCTCTCCGCGCTCTTCGCCTACGGCTGGCCGGGCAACGTGCGGGAGCTGGCGGCCGAGGTGGAGCGGGCGGTCGCGCGCTGCCAGGGGACCGAGATCGTCGCCGCCGACCTGTCGCCGGCGCTCCAGGGGGCGCGCGGCGAGGGCGGCGCGGGGATCGGCCTCATCCCGGGCGCCACCCTCTTCGAGATCGAGCGGGAGGCGATCCTGCGGACCCTCGACCAGGTCGAGGGCTCGACGGCGCGCGCGGCCGAGATCCTCGGGGTCTCGGTCCGGAAGATCCAGTACCGGCTCAAGGAGTACCGGGCCGGCCAGGCCGGGCGGCGGCGCGCCGCGCCCGAGGCCGCCCTCCCGCGGGCGCTCCCGGCCTCCCCCGGCGAGGGGCGCC
>JAJXSQ010000144.1 GCA_021784495.1 Myxococcales bacterium
GGCGGCGACGGTCTCCCCGCCGTGGCGGACCAGCCAGAGGTCCGCCTCCTTGCCGCTCTTCAGCCGGGCGACGACCTCGTCGATGACGCCGTCATGGAGGAGGGGGGCGAGCGGGTCGTGCATGGAAAGGTGAAAGCTTGCACGGCGGCCGGCGGGCCGCAAGGGTTCGAGGGCCGCCGCCCGAGCTCAGGGGCCGCCGTCCCCGGGGAGCGCGAGCTCGGCGGCCGCGGCGCGGTCGGCCAGGACGAGCGCTCCGGCGGCGCGCACGCGCCCGGCCGGGATGGCGCGATCCCCCGCCAGGAGGCGGCGGAGCGCGGCGGCCTTCCCGGCGCCGGTGACCACCCAGAGCACGGCGCGCGCCCGGTCGAGCGCCGGGAAGGTGAGCGTCATCCGGGCGCGCCCGGCGTAGCTCCCGGTGAGGGCCACGTCCGCCCCGGTGATCTCGAGCGCCGGATCGCCGGGGACCAGGGAGGCGGTGTGGCCGTCCGGCCCGAGCCCGAGGTGGACCACGTCGAGCGCCGGCGGCGCGCCGGCGACGGCCTCCAGCTCGCGCCCGTAGCGGGCCGCGGCCGCCGGGAGGTCGGGATCCTCCACCGGCATGGCGTGGAGGTTCCCGGGCGGGAGCCGGGCCGGGCCGGGGAGGCACGCCCGCAGGTGCGTGAGGTTCCGGTCCGGGTCGCCCGCCGGCGCCACGCGCTCGTCCACCTGGAAGAGCTGGATCGCCGACCAGGGGAGCTCCTCCTCCGCCAGCGCCCGCAGCATCTGCCACGGGGTGCGGCCGCCGCTCACCGCGACCACGAAGCGGCCGCGCTCGGCGATCGCGGCGCGCGCGGCCGCGGCCAGCCACCGCGCCGCCCGGGTCGCGACCTCGTCCGCGCCGGCGAGGACCTCGATCCTCACGTCCCCTCCGCTCGCCGTTGCGCCGCGGGGATCGGCGCGAGCGCCCGCTCGTCCGTCGCGCCGTCGGACCCCGGCGCGCCGGCGCGGCCGCCGCTCATCCCTTCTTCTCGAGGTGGCCGCCGAAGGCGTGGCGCATGGCCGAGAGCACCCGGTCCGCGTAGTCGGCGTTGCCGCGCGAGGAGAAGCGCTCGTGGACGGCGGCGCTGAGCACCGGCGTCGGAACGCCCTCGTCGATGGCGGCGTGGAGGGTCCAGCGCCCCTCCCCGGAGTCGGAGACCCGGCCGGCGAAGCCGGAGAGCGCGGGGTCCCCGGCCAGGGCGCCCGCGGTGAGGTCGAGCAGCCAGGACCCGACGACGCTCCCCCGGCGCCAGAGCTCGGCGATCTCGGCGAGGTCGAACTCGTAGCGGTAATTCCCGGGCTCCCGGAGCGGGGTGGTCTCGGCGTCGACCTCCTGGCGGCGCAGCCCGATCGACGCGCCGCGCAGGACGTTCAACCCCTCGGCGTAGGCTGCCATGAGCCCGTACTCGACGCCGTTGTGCACCATCTTCACGAAGTGGCCGCCGCCGCTCCCTCCGCAGTGGAGGTAGCCGCGCTCCGCCGTGCCGCCGGTGGCCCGCCGCCCGGGCGTCGGCGGCGCCGCGCCGATCCCGGGGGCGAGCGCCGCGAAGATCGGATCGAGCCGCTGCACCGCCGCCGCCTCGCCGCCGATCATCAGGCAGTAGCCGCGGTCCGAGCCCCAGACGCCGCCGCTGGTGCCGACGTCCAGGTAGTGGATGCCCCGCTGCGCGAGCTCGCCGGCGCGCCGGATGTCGTCCGCGTGGTGCGAGTTCCCGCCGTCGACGAGGACGTCGTCCCGCTCCAGGAACGGCAGGAGGCCGGCGATCGTCGCGTCCACGGCCCCGGCCGGGACCATCATCCAGACGGCGCGCGGCCGCTGGAGCCGCCGGACCAGGTCCTCGAGCGAGGTGGCGCCGGTCGCCGCGTCGCCGGCGAGCGCCGCCACCGCCGCGGGCGAGACGTCGAAGACCACGCAGGGGTGGCCGGCCCGCAGCAGGCGCCGCGCCATGCTCGCCCCCATCCGCCCCAGCCCGACCATCCCGATCTGCATGTCATCCCTCGCGTCCTGCCAGGTGGAACCGGCCGCCGGCCGGGCGCTCCCCGCGGCGCACCGCCGTCACGCCCGCCCGGCCCCCCGGGCGGCGCGGTACCGCCGGATGAGCGAGTTGGTGGAGCCGTCGTGGTGGAGGTCGGTGTCGCCCGGGCTCTCGAGCTCCGGGAGGATCCGCTGGGCCAGGACCTTCCCGAGCTCCACGCCCCACTGGTCGAAGGGGTCGATCCCCCAGATGGTCGCCTGGGTGAAGACCTCGTGCTCGTAGAGCGCGACGAGCCGGCCCAGCGCCGCCGGCGTGAGCTGGTCGAGGAGCAGCAGGTTGGTCGGCCGGTTGCCGGGGAAGGTCCGGTGGGGCACGAGCGCCACCGGCGTCCCCTCGGCCCGCACCTCCTCGGCGGTCTTCCCGAAGGCGAGCGCCTCCGCCTGCGCGAGGGCGTTGGCGGTCAGCATGTCGTGGTGGCGGCCGAGCGGCTGGATGGGCCGGGCAAAGGCGATCAGGTCGGCGGGCACGAGCCGGGTGCCCTGGTGGAGGAGCTGGAAGAAGGAGTGCTGGCCGTTCGTGCCGGGCTCGCCCCAGATCACCGGGGCGGTGTCGGCCTGCACCTCGCCGCCGTCGAGCGTGACCCGCTTGCCGTTGCTCTCCATGGAGAGCTGCTGGAGGTAGGCGGGGAACCGCTTCAGGTGCTGGGCGTAGGGCAGCACCGCGGCGGTCTGGGCGCCGAAGAAGTCGTTGTACCAGATGGCGAGGAGCGCCTTGACCACCGGCAGGTTCTGCTCGAGCGGGGCGGTGCGGAAGTGCTCGTCCATCTCGTGGAAGCCCGCGAGCATGGCGCGAAACGCCTCCGGGCCGACGGCCAGCATGGTGGAGAGGCCGATCGCCGAGTCCATCGAGTAGCGGCCGCCCACCCAGTCCCAGAAGCCGAACATGTTGGCGGTGTCGACGCCGAAGTCCGAGACCTGCGCGGCGTTCGTGGAGACGGCCACGAAGTGGCGGGCGACCGCGCGCGCGTCGCCGCCCAGCCCGGCGAGCAGCCAGTCGCGGGCGCTCCGCGCGTTGGTCATGGTCTCGAGCGTGGTGAAGGTCTTGGAAGAGACGATGAAGAGGGTCTCGGCCGGATCGAGGTCGCGGGTGCACTCCAGGAGGTCGGCGCCGTCCACGTTGGAGACGAAGCGGAAGGTCAGGGCCGGGTCGGCGTGGGGGCGCAGGGCCTCGTGGGCCATCACCGGCCCGAGGTCGGAGCCGCCGATGCCGACGTTCACGATGCTCCGGATGCGCCGGCCGGTGTGGCCGCGCCAGCCGCCGCCGCGGACCTGCTCCGCGAAGGCGGCCATCCGGTCGAGCACCGCGTGGACCTGGGGGACCACGTCCTCGCCGTCGACCAGGATCGACGCGCCCCGGGGAGCGCGCAGCGCGACGTGCAGCGCCGCGCGTCCCTCGGTCGGGTTCACCCGCTCCCCGCCGAACATCGCGTCGATCCGCTCGCGCAGCCCCGACTCCCGGGCGAGCGCGAACAGCAGGCGGAGGGTCTCCTGGGTGATCCGGTTCTTCGAGTAGTCGAGGAAGATCCCGGCCGCGTCGAGGGTCAGCCGATCGGCGCGGCCGGGGTCGGACGCGAAGAGCTGGCGGAGGTGGAGGTCCTTCACCTGCCGGTGGTGATCGACCAGGGCCTGCCAGGAGGGGCGGGAGCGGAGCGGTGCGGGGGACGGGGGGAGCGCGCGGGCGGGCGGAATGGTGTCACCTCGGGTGCGTTCGGTGGCGGCCGGCGGCGAGGGCGCCGCGGCCGTCGGACCGTCGATGATATTCGACGGGTCGCCGGCGTGCTCGCCGTGGCGCCCCGATGCCCCATAAGAGGCGGGCGCGCGGCGCCGTCCCGCCCCGGCGCGCCGGTCAGTGGACGGCGCGGGACGCCAGGTGGCCGAGCTTCTCCCCGGCGCCGAGCCGGTAGGACTGCCGGAGCTCGCGCAGGAGCCCGGCGTCGTCCGCCCCGTCCACGAAGCGTCCCTCCAGCCACCGCGCGTAGCCGGCCCCGAGCCGGTTGGCCAGCCGGTAGCGGAAGAGCTCGTCCGCCTCCAGGTCGGCGCGGAAGCCGATCCGCTCGTAGAGCAGGCGCCGGAGGGCCCGGGAGCGGCGGCGCCCGCTCCGCCGCCACGCCCGGCCGCGGAGCAGGAGGAGGGCGAACTTGTCCACCTCGGCCTGGACCTCCAGCTCGAGGAGCGAGACCGGGCACCCGCGCGCCGCGTGGGTCGCGAGGTAGACGAAGTGGCTCACCCCCTCCGCGAGCACCGCGACCTGGCCGAGCCCCCCGCGGGCGGCGCCCGCGGCGAGCGTGTCGTCGAGGAAGAGCCCGAGCGAGAGGCCGTCCTCCTCCTCGACGACGAGCAGCTCCTCCAGGGCGCGGGGGAGGTGGCCGGCGTCGGCCGCCCCCGCCCGGTCGACGAGGAAGCGCTCCACCGCCGGCGCCTCCACCCCGTAGATCGCCTGGAGCCGCCGCTGGAGCGCGGCCGCGGCGGCCCCGGTGGCGGTGGCCCCGGTCAGTGGAGGCCGCCCTTCGGCGCCGGCCCCGGGCCGGCGAAGAGCGCCACGCCGCGGGCCGCGAGCTTCTCCGCCACCCGGGCGTCCCGGGTCAGGAGGTAGCGCTCGTAGAGCCGCACCAGCCCCCGGTTCGACTCGAGATCGGCCAGCCCGGCGATCTCGGCGAAGCAGTCGACGAACGAGTCGAAGCGGCGCGCCAGCTCCTCGTAGAGCCGCGAGAGGGCCGCGCTGCGCTCCGACTCCGCGAGCGCGCCGTAGGCCCGCTCCCCCATGGACCGGTAGTAGTCCGGGGCGACCGCGCGGCGCGCGAGCGAGTCGCCGAAGAAGCCGGAGACGAAGAGCGAGGTGTCGCCGAGCCGCTTCAGCTGGGAGGCCCGCTCCCGCCGCTCCGCCGCCAGGGCGCGCAGCAGGATCACCGCCAGCGGCTCCTCCTCGACGGTCCCGTCGGCGCGCTCGACGAAGAGCCGCTCGCTCGACACGAAGGTGGTGAGGAGATCGACGAGGTAGAACTCGGTGTCGGCGCCGACCTCCAGGTGGCGGAGCGCGAGGACCTCCGTCACCGCCTCCCGGAACCACTCGCGCGCCGACGGCGACATCAGGATCGGGCTCTGCATCGCGCTTCCTCCTGCAGGGAAGTCTACGCGTGGATCATCGGCACTTCAGCGCGATCCGATGAGCGGCGGTCCGGAGCGGGGTCCGGCCCCGCGCCGGGCGGCTGGCGGTCGGCGCGGCCGAGTGCCAGCGGCGGCCGAGAAGCGCCCTGGCCGCCCGGGCTTGGCGGCCCGGGCTCGCCCGGTCGCGCCGGGAGCCTCTCCGGGAGCGCCCGGGGCGGCGCTCCTCCGCGCGGGGCGCGACCCGGGCGCGGCGCTCTGCTACCCTCGCGGCGCATGCCCCTCGCAGGCTACAGGCAGCTCCTCGAGCAGAACGGGCGCTGGGCGGCGGCGCGGCTGGAGGAGCGCCCGGACTACTTCACCCGGCTGAGCGACACCCACGATCCCGAGTACGTCTGGATCGGCTGCTCCGACAGCCGGGTCCCGGCCGAGACGGTGACCGGCTGCCAGCCCGGCGAGCTCTTCGTCCACCGCAACGTCGCCAACCAGGTGGTGCACACCGACCTGAACATGCTGACGGTGATCTTCTACGCCGTCGAGCAGCTGCGGGTGAAGCACATCATCGTCTGCGGGCACTACGGCTGCGGCGGCGTCGCCGCCGCCACCTCGCACCAGGACTTCGGCCTCATCAACCGCTGGCTCCAGAACATCAAGGACTGCGCCGAGCGGAACCAGGCGGAGCTGGGCGCGCTCCCCGACGAGGAGTCGCGGACGCGGCGGCTGGTGGAGCTCAACGTCGTCGAGCAGGTCGACCACCTCGCCAAGACCTCGGTGATCCAGCGCGCCTGGCAGGACGAGGGCCGGCCCTGGCTCCACGGCTGGGTCTTCGACATGGAGACCGGCCGGCTGAAGGAGCTGGTGCTGCGGACCTCCGCGGACCTGCCGCACGAGGTCCACCGATTCGACCTC
>JAJXSQ010000145.1 GCA_021784495.1 Myxococcales bacterium
GGCGACGCTCGCCCGGCCGGGGAGGTGGCCGGCGCCGGGGAGGCGGCGAGGAGCAGGGCGGCGGCGAGCGCGCGCCGTCGCGTCGCGGGGAGGGGCACGGTGGGCACCTCAGGGGTGGGGCGCGGCGGGGCCGGGGACCGGGACCGCCGGGCGGAGCGGGAGCTCGACGACGAAGGACGCGCCCTCGCCCGGGGCGCTCTCGACCTGGACCGCGCCCCCGTGGGCCTCGAGGATCCGCTTCACGATGTAGAGGCCGAGGCCGAGCCCGCCGTAGTTCTGGGAGGAGACGGCGCGCTCGAAGCGCTCGAAGATGTGGCGCTGGTCGGCCGGCTCCACCCCGATCCCCTGATCGCGCACCAGGAGGAAGGCCCGCTCGCCACGGCGGCCGTACCGGACCTCGATCGGCTTGCCGGCGCCGTACTTGACCGCGTTGCCGAGGAGGTTCACCACCACCTGCCCGAGCCGGAGCCGGTCCCAGAGGCCGGTGACCGGCTCCCCGGAGGTGGAGACCGTGGAGCCCGACTGGGCCACCTCGTCGGCGAGCGCGGCGGCGGTGTCGGCGACGATCGCGCCGAGCTCCACCTCCTCGACGTCGAGCTCGAGCCGGCCCATGTGGATCCGGGAGACGTCGAGGAGCGCCTCCACCAGCTTCTCGAGCCGCTGGCCGGCCCGCTCGGCGGCGCCGAGCACCCGCTCCACCGGGGCGCCCGGGGCGGCGAGGCCGGCGCGCCCGGTGACCCGGCGCAGGTTCTCGAGCGCCAGCCGGAGCGCGGTGAGCGGGGTGCGCAGCTCGTGCGAGGCGATGGAGAGGAACTCGTCGCGGGCCACGACCGCCGCCTGCGCCTCGCCGTAGAGCCGGGCGTTCTCGATCGCCTGGGCGGCCCGGTAGGCGAGGTCCTGGAGGAGCGTCTCGTCCTCGCGGGTGTAGGGCGGGCCGCCCTCGTCGCGGGTGAGGGTGATGTGGCCGGCGACCTGGTGGCGCTGGGAGAGGGGCGCGATGAGGAGCGACGTCGAGCGCTCGAGGTAGGGCCAGTAGGCCTCCTTCATCTCGGCGTGGATGATCTCCGGGGTGAGCTCGGCGACCCGGAGCGTCTCGCCGGTCCGGAGGACGCGGGCGGTGAGCCCCTCGGTCACCCGCTGCGGCGCCTCGGCCAGGATCCGCTCGCGGAGGGCCCGGCGCGCCGGATCGGGGTGGTGGACCGCCGCGGGGACGAGCCAGGCGCCGTCGTCGGAGATGGTCCGGATGAGCACCCCGTCGCCGATCAGCTCGGAGAGACGGCGCGCCACCGTCGCCAGGGTCGCCTGGTAGTCCAGGCCGGCGGCGAAGACCCGGGAGGCCTCGGCGAGCGCCTCCACGCGGGTGGCCTGCCGGCGCAGCCGCTCCTCCGCCTCGTGCAGGTCGGAGACGTCGGAGGCCAGCGCCACGACCTCGGTCACCGCGCCGTCGGGGGCGCGGACCGGCGCGAAGCGCGCCTCGTAGAACCGCTCGCCGAGCGGGCCGCGCGCGGTGACCGTCCGGCCGGCGAGGGCGCGGCGCAGGCCGTCGTGGACCCACCCGGCGGTCGGGAAGAGCTCGTAGATCGTCCGCCCGACGCCGACCATCGCCCGGCCGCCGATCACCCGGAGGAGCCGCCCCTCGGCCATCACCACCCGGCCCTCCAGGTCGACGGCGAAGAAGACGCTGGGCGCCTGGCCGACGAGGGCGCGCAGGCGCGCCGCGGTCGCGCCGCTCGAGGCCGGTCCGCGCAGTCGCTTCGGGGCCACCGTCGCTCCCTCTCCGCGCCGCGTCGGCGCGGCGTGATCCGCCATGCTAGCGCCCGCCGCGTGCCCGCGGTAGCTCGGGCGCCCGCCGGGCACCCCGTCAGGGGAGGCGGGCCACGAGGAGCTTCAGGTACCGGGTCTCGGGCACGCCCAGGAGGACGGGGTGGTCGCGCCCGGCGCCGCGCCGCTCCAGGAGCTGCACCTCGCGCCCCGCGTCGCGCGCCGCCTCGAGGAGGAGCTCCTCCAGCGCCTCCTCGGCCAGGTGGTAGCTGCACGAGGCGGTGATCAGGATCCCCCCGGGGCGGAGGACCTGGATCGCCCGGAGGTTGATCTCCTTGTAGCCGCGCCGGGCGGCCGGGAGCGCGTCGCGGTTCTTGGCGAAGGCCGGCGGATCGAGGACCACCAGGTCGAAGGCGGCGTCCTCCTCGGAGCGATCCCGGAGGTAGTCGAAGGCGTTCGCCTCGACGAGCTCGAGGTGGGCGGCGCCGTTGAGCGCCGCGTTCTCGCGCAGCAGCCCGGCGGCGGTCGGCTGCATCTCGACCGCGGTGACCCGCTCGGCGTGGCGCGCGAGCTGAAGGGCGAACCCGCCGGCGTAGCTGAAGCAGTCGAGGCACCGGCCGCGGGCGTAGCCCCCGGCCAGGACGTGGTTCTCGCGCTGGTCGAGGAAGCCGCCGGTCTTCTGCCCGGCGAGCGGGTCGATCCGGAGGCGCACCTCGCCCTCCCGGTACTCGACGACGCCGGGCGCGGGCCCGCGGAGGACCCCCTTCAGCTGGGGCAGCCCCTCGAGCTCCCGCACCCGGACGTCGTTCCGCTCGACGACCGTGGACGCGCCGGTCGCGCGCGCCACCAGCTCGGCGAGGAGCGCCTTGCGCCGGTCGGTGGCCGGGACGAGCGTCTGGAGCACCGCCACCTCGCCGTACCGGTCGACGACCACGCCCGGCAGGAGGTCCGCCTCGCCGTGGACGAGCCGCCAGGTCGTCTCCCCCGGGAAGGCCGCCGCGCGGAGCGCGAGCGCCGAGGCGATCCGGCCGGCGAGGAAGGGCTCGTCGATCGGCTCCTCCTCGCGGGTGACGATCCGGAGCGAGATCTGCGAGCGGTCGGACCAGAAGGCCCGCCCCACGAAGCGGCGGCGCCCGTCCACCACGGCGACCACGTCGCTGCCGGGCGGCGGCGCCCGCGCCACGTCGCTCCGGTAGATCCAGAGGTGTCCCCGGGCGAGCCGCTCGGCGCCGCGGCGCGTGATCTCGACGGTCGGTTCCATGGGGGCTAGACCTCGACGGCCGCGGCGAAGACCGGCTGGCCGTCCTCCTCCCGGAGGCGGCAGGCGGCCATCGCGGCGTCGTGCTCGAAGAAGAGGATCCCGTCCTCCTCCAGCGCCTCGGCGAGCAGCACCTTCTTCTCCTCGAGGGTGGTGAGCGGGTGGAGGTCGTAGGCCATGATCCAGCTCGGGCGGAGGTGCGCGTGGGTCGGGACGAGGTCGCCGCAGAAGGTGAGGTGGCCCGCCCCGCCGTGGAACCGCGGGAGCTGCTGGGCGACGGTGTGCCCGTCGGAGACGATCAGCTCCACGTCCGGGAAGAGCTCCTCCTCGCCGTCGACGAGGTGGAGGCGGTCGGCGTGGGCCAGCAGGTCGAAGTCCTCGGGCCGGAAGCTCCCGCGGTCCCGCTCGGTGGGCGCGTGGGCCCACTGCCAGTGGCGCCGCTGGACGTGGTGGACGGCGCGCGGGAAGGAGAGCGCGGCGGCGCCGTCCGCGCCCCGGCGGACGGTCCCGCCGGCGTGATCGAAGTGGAGGTGGGTGAGGATCACGTCGGTCACCGCCTCGCGGGAGACCCCGGCGCGGGCGAGCGCCGCGTCGAGGTCGGTGGGCTGCTTGTCGATGGCGTAGAGGTCGGCGCGCTTCGGGTCCCAGGCGGCCCCCAGCCCGTCGTCGACCAGGATCACCCGGCCGGCCGCCGGGTCCACGGCGAGCAGGCAGCGGACGGCGAGGGGGATCCGGTGGCGGGCGTCGGGGGCGATCCGCCGCTCCCAGAGCGGGCGCGGGACGATCCCGAACATCGCCCCCCCGTCGAGGGCGAAGGTCCCGTCCTGGACGGCGGTGATCCGGTAGCGGCCGATCTCGAGCACGGGTCGCCTCCTCCGGCGCGCCCCCGTTCTACCGCGGATCGCCGGCGTCGAGCGCCGCCCGGGCGGCGGAGAGGAGCGGCGCGGTGGAGATCGGGCTCCCGGTGGCGTGGCGCATCCAGAGGTCGGGGGCGACCGCGCCCTCGCTCGCGATCCGCTCGATCTCGGCGCCGAAGCTCGCCCGCGGCAGCGCCGAGAGGTGGGCCTCGAGCTGCGCCGCGATCAGGTGGCCGATGGGGTAGTCGGGGAGGTAGAGGAAGGAGTCGATCATGTGCGAGTAGATCGCCAGGAGCGGCGCGTCGCGGACCCCGATCACCGGCGCGTACCAGCGGTTCCAGACCGCCCGGGCGATCCGGAGGGTCGCCTCGCGGAGCCCGGCGGGGGTGGCCGCCGGGTGGTCGTACATCCAGTGCCAGACGCCGAGGTCGACCAGGGCGACCCCGGCGATCTCGTAGGTCATCCACAGGTCGTCGAGGGCCAGGAGGCGCCGCGCCGCGGCGTCGGGGCCGGGGAGGCCGAGGAGCTCGAGGTCGCGCGCCTGGAAGACGAAGGCGATCGCCTCGGTGAAGGCGGTGTCCGGGACCCCGGCGAGGAGCGGCGAGCCGACCTCCTGGAGCGAGAAGTACTGCTCGACGTTGTGGCCCATCTCGTGGACCGCGATGTTGTAGCCCTTGTAGTCCATCCCCCCGGGGCCGACGCGGGTGCGCAGGTGCGGGTCGTCCTCCCGCCGCGCGGCGCCGAGCGCGTGGCCCGAGCCGCGGGCGGGGTCGACCTGGATGTGGGCGGCGAGGAGGTCGGCCCGCGCCGGCGTGAAGCCGAGGTCGCGGAAGATCCGCGGCAGGTCGCGGGCGTAGGCCTGCGGGGTCGGGTAGCGGGCCCGGGTCCGGGCGTCGAGCTCCGCCTCCGGGATGCGGGACCGGGGGCGGAAGCCGTCGTACCAGACGTCGAAGGGCTCGAGCGGCCGGCCGAGCCGGCGGCGGATCACCTCGGCGACGCGGCGCACCTCCGGCGCGCCGAGGATCTCCTCGAGGAGCGCCACCACCCGCGCCTCCGGGATCTCCCGCTCGACGTCGAACTTCCGGTCGATGAAGGTCGGGGCGGTCGGGGAGAAGGGGTCGGCCGCCCGCACCGCCCGGAAGCACCCGAGGAGGCGGGCGTAGCGGGTGTCCGGCTCGCGGGCGGGGTCGACCGCGGCGGGCGGGGGGGCGCCGCCCTCGATCTCCGCGGCCGGGGCGGGGCGCACCGCGTTGGTCACCGGATCCCAGTCGACCGCCGGGGCGCCGATCACCGCCGCCGGGATGGTCTCGGTGACGATCCGCTCCATCACCGCCAGGAGGAGGCGCTGGCGGGGGAGGCCGTCGGGGCGCGCGTACTGGGCCTTGATCTCGTCCCGCAGGTTCCAGTGGGAGAGGAGCCGCTTCCCGGCGGGGAAGAGGCGGGCGCCGCGGGCGTCGAGGAGGTGGTGGGCGAGGACGTCGTAGCCGGCGACGTAGAGCTCGGCGGCGGCGGCCGCGCGGGCGATCCCCTCGTTCACCGCCCCGGGGATCCGCCGGGAGAACCGGCCGGCGAGCCGCGCCTCGGCCCAGCGGCGGCGGCTCCAGGTCGCGCCCGCCCCGAGCCGCTCCTCGAGGCTGGTGAGCGGGAAGTCGAGCAGGACCGCGAAGGCGACCTTGTCGTCGAAGAGGTCGTCGGTGACGTGGGCCGCCGCGTCGTAGGAGGCGAGGAGCGGGTCGACCGGGGTGAGCGGGCCGAGGTCGAGCTGCATCCAGCTCGACAGCGCGCGGTCCACCTCGACGGCGTGGCCGTCGATCTGCTCGAGCGCCGCCTCGAGCCGGTGGAAGAGGGCGTCGAGGGCCGGGCCGGAGGGCTGGAACTGCTCCTCGACGAAGGCCTGGAAGGCGGCCGGATCGCCGTCGCCGTCGCGCCAGAAGGCCGCCACCTGGCGGACGCCGCGCTCGATCCGCGCCCGCTCCGCCTCGCCGTGGCGGGCGACGAGGGCGGCCACCGCCGCCCGGATCGCCGGGCGGAGCGCCGGCGGCGGCTCGGGGAGCCGCGGGGGGGCGGGGGTGGCGGGC
>JAJXSQ010000146.1 GCA_021784495.1 Myxococcales bacterium
TCCCGCCGCCGCTCCGCCGGTTCCACCCCCCCGGCGCCGAGGTCCTGCTGGTGTCGTCGCTCGAGCCCGGGGCGCTCGACGGGCGCTGGGCCCGGGCGGCCCCGTCGCTCGCCGGGGCGCTGGAGGAGGCGCGGCGCCGCGCCGGATCGCACGCGCGGGCGCTCGTCCTCCCCGACGCGACCGACCTCGTGCCGGTGGGCGCACCCCCGCCGGCGGCCTCCTGAGCCCAAGCGGGGCTCGTCCGCACGGCTTGCGTCCGGGGCGGGCGAGGGACATGTGGAGGGCCGATGGCCTCGATGCGCTACCCGATCAAGGCGGTCTCGCGCCTCACGAGCATCTCCGTCGACACCCTCCGCGCCTGGGAGCGGCGCCACCAGGTGGTCGCCCCGGAGCGCGACGAGCGCGGCCGCCTCTACTCCGAGTCGGACATCGAGCGCCTCCGGCTGCTCCGGGAGGCGAGCGAGCGGGGCCACGCGATCGGCCGGGTCGCGGCGCTCACCACCGACGAGCTCCGGGGGCTCCTCTCGCGCGTCCCCGACTCGCTCGCCGCGCCCGCGCCGCCGCCGGCCACGCCGGTGGAGCTCGCGCCGCTCGTCGCCGCGGTCGATCGCTTCGACGCCCCGTCCCTCCGGCGCGAGCTGAGCCGGATCGCCGCCGTCCTGCCGGCCCGGACCTTCGCCCGCGAGGTGGCGATCCCCTTCCTCGTCGAGATCGGCGAGGGGTGGCACGCCGGCCGCTTCGGCGTGGCCCAGGAGCACCTGGCGACGGCCGAGGTCCGGAGCCTGGTGGGCGGCCTCTCCCGCCTCGTCGCCGCGCCCGAGGGGGCGCCGCGGCTGGTGCTCGCGACCCCGGCCGGGGAGTCGCACGAGATCGGGACGCTGGTCGCCGCGCTGATCGCCGCCGGCGCGGGGTTCGGGGCGTTCTACCTGGGCGCCGACCTGCCGCCGCTGGAGATCGTGGCGGCGGCGCGGCGGGTGGCCGCCCGGGCGGTGGTCCTCGGCTACACCGGCGCCGGCGCCGCGGCCGGCGCGCTCGACGCGCTCCTCGTGGTGGCGCACCGGCTCCCGGCCGACGTCGCTTGCTGGGTGGGGGGGCCCGGCGCCGAGGTGGCCCGGGCGGCGCTCTCGCACACCTCGGCGCGGATCGTCGCCGACCTGGACGACTTCGAGCGGGCGCTCGTCGAGCTGGGCGGGCGCTGAGGGGCGCCGAGCGGGCGCGGCCCTAGCCCGCCGGGCGGTCGCCCCGGGCGCCGGGCGGGTGGACGTGGCCGGCCAGGCCGGCGATCCTCCCCACCAGGCCGAGCTCGAGCCGCCGCCGCTCGAGCCAGGCGACCCAGCGGTCGAGCCCCTCGCCGGTCCGCGCCGAGACCACGATCCGCTCCGGGCGCGGCATGACCCGGGCGAGCGCGTCCTCGATCGCCGCCACGTCCACGTCGAGGTGCGGGACGAGGTCGGCCTTGCTGATCAGCACCAGCTCGGCGGCCTTGAACATGACCGGGTACTTGAGGGGCTTGTCCTCGCCCTCGGTCACCGAGAGGACGACCACGTTGGCCGCCTGCCCCAGGTCGTAGATCGCCGGGCAGACGAGGTTGCCGACGTTCTCGATGAAGAAGACGTCGGTCTGCCGCCAGGGGAGGTCGTGGAGGGCGCGGTGGACCAGCTCGGCGTCGAGGTGGCAGGCCTGGCCGGTGGTGATCGCCCGCGAGGGGATGCCGGCCCGCTCCAGCCGGACGGCGTCGTGGTCGGTGGCCAGGTCGGCCGAGACCGCGCCCAGCCGCCAGCCCTTCGACGCGGCGGCCCGGGCGGTCGCCTCGAGCACCGCCGTCTTGCCGGCGCCGGGCGAGCCCATGAGGTTCACCGCCAGCACCCCGGCCTCGAGGAAGTGCTCGCGGTTGTGGCGGGCCGTCCGGTCGTTGCCGGCCAGGATCTTCTCGTGGAGCTCCACCGGGACGAGCTCGGTGTCGCCGCATCCGCAGGTCGTGCACATCAGGGCACCTCCAGGTCGATGGCGTCGAGGATGAGCGCGTCCGAGCCCTCCACCAGCCGCGCCGGGACCTCGCAGGCGGGGCAGCGGAGCGGGGCGCCGCGCTCGATGGGCGCGTCGCAGGACGGGCAGACCCAGGCCGCGGCGCGGGTGGTCAGCCGGAGCTCGGCGCGCTCGCAGACGGTGCCGGCGCGGAAGGTCTCGTAGGCGGTCCGGAGGAGCTCGGGGTCGACGCCGGCCAGCTCCCCCACCCGGATGGAGAGCCCGTGGACGGCGAGCGCCTGGCGCCGCCGGGCCTCCGCCTCGACCCGGCCGATGAGCGCCTCGACCAGCGAGTACTCGTGCACGGTCAGCTCGCCTCGCGCAGATCGGGGACGCCGCCGTAGGTGTGCCAGATCCGGCAGGCGCCCTCGGTCGACACCATGCAGGCCCCCACCGGCGCCTCCGGGGTGCACTCCCGCCCGAAGAGCGGGCAGGCGCTCGGCCGCCGCAGGCCGGCCATGATGTCGCCGCAGATGCACCGCTCGGCGTGCGCCGCCGGGGCGCCGTCCCAGAGCCCGGCGACGTCGATCTGGAAGCGGCGGCGCGCGTCGACCGCCGCCCACGCGTCCCGCAGCCGGAGGTTGCCGTTGGGGATGTGGGCGATGCCCCGCCACCGGCCGCCGGCCGTCTGGAAGACGCGCCAGAGCCGGTCCTGGGCCGGGACGTTGCCCCGGGCGGTCACGCAGCGCGGGTAGGCGTTCTCCACCGCCGGCCGGCGGTCGCGGATCAGCTCCACCAGCCGCACGAGCGCCGCGAGGATGTCGAGGGGCTCGAAGCCGGCGACCACGACCGGGAGGCGGTGGCGCTCGACGAAGGGGAGGAAGACGTCGGCGCCGGTGATCGCCGCGGCGTGCCCGGCGGCGAGGAAGCCCTCGACCTTGCTCTCCGGCATCTCGGCGACGATCTCCATCGCCGGCGGGATGTACTTGTGGACCGACAGCACCGAGAGGTTCGGCGGCACCCCGGCGAGGATCGCCGCGGCGGTCGCCACCGCGGTCGTCTCGAAGCCGGAGGAGAAGAAGACCACCTGCTCCCCCGGGTGGCGCGCGGCGAGCTCGACCGCCTGGGTGATCGAGTAGACGCTCTCCACCGCGCCCCCCTCGGCCCCGGCCTCCTCCAGCGAGATCGCCGTCCCCGGGACGCGCAGCATGTCGCCGTAGGTGGCGACGCGGACGCCCTGGCGCGCCAGCGCCACCGCCTCGTCGATCTCCGGCGCGTCGGTGACGCAGACCGGGCAGCCCGGCCCCATGATGACGTCGAGGCCGCGCGGGAAGAGCGCGCGCAGCCCGAAGCGGGCGATCGCCTGCTCGTGGCTGCCGCAGACGTGCATCACCGAGACCGGGCGCCCGAGGGCGTCGACGAGCTCGGCGAGGCGCGCGGCGAGCGCGCGCGCCCGGGCCGGATCCCGGAACTGCATCCTGGTGGTCGCGTCGGCCATCCCGTCTCCCCTCCCGCCCTACGCCCCGCGGAAGCGCGGCGCGCGCTTGCCGAAGAAGGCGTCGATCCCCTCGGCGAAGTCGGCCGAGTCCGCGCTCCGCACCAGGCTCTCCAGCTCCCGGTCGAGGTGCCAGTCGAGCCGGTCGACGCCCGCCGCCTGGTTCATGAGCGCCTTGGTCATGGCGATGCTGCCGGTGGGGAGCTCGGCGAGCCGCCGGGCGATCCCGGCGACCGCGTCCGCGAAGCCGTCGGCGGGGTGGACCTCGGAGACGAGCCCCCAGGCGAGCGCGGTCGCGGCGTCGAGGCGCGGGTTGAGGAGCGCCATCCCCATCGCCCGCCGGAAGCCGACGAGCCGCGGGAGGAAGAAGGTCGAGCTCTCGGCGCCGCAGAGCGCGGTCCGGGCGTAGGCCCACTCGAAGGAGGCGCGGTCCGAGCAGACGACCAGGTCGCAGGCCATCGCCAGCCCGAGCCCGCCCGCCGCCGCCACCCCGTCCACCGCCGCCACCCAGGGCTTCGGCGCGCGCCGGATCTCGGAGATGGTCGAGTGGAGGTACTCGAGGATCTGCTTGAAGACCGCGCCGTACCCGGGGGTCGCCGGCCGCGCTCCGGGGGAGAGGTAGGCGAGGTCGGCGGGGTCGCCGCCGGCGCGGATGTACTTGAGGTCGGCGCCCGAGCAGAAGACCTTGCCGCCGGTCGCCTCGAGCACCACCGCGCGGACCGAGGCGTCGCGGGCGAGCTGGAGGCCGGCGGCGCGGAGGTCGCGGGCCATCCGGACGTCGAGCGCGTTGAACCGCTCGGGCCGGTCGAGGATCAGGCGGGCGACGGCCCCGTCGCGCACGATCCGGATCGCGCTCGGCGCGCCCATCAGCAGATCCTCGGGAGGAGCTCGCCCTCCGGCTCCGCCAGGAGCCGGCGGCCGAGGCCGGTGTCGAGGACCACCTGGCCGGGGCGGTCGGCCACCGCCCGGGCGCAGAGCGCGGCGTGGGCGCCGAGGGGGTGGGCGCGGAGCGCCGCCAGCACCCGCTCCGCCGCGGCGGCCCGGACGCCGAGGACCGCCTTCCCCTCGTTGGCGACGACCAGGGGGTCGATGCCCAGCATCTCCCCGGCGGCCCGCACCTCGTCGCGGATCGGCACCTTCGGCTCCTCCAGGACGATCCCGACCCGCGCCTTGGCGGCCATCTCGTGGAGCGCCCCGGCGAGCCCGCCGCGGGTCGGGTCCTTCATCGCCACCACGTCGTCGCCGCCGGCGGCGAGGGCGGCGCGGATCAGGCCGTTCAGCGGGGCGACGTCGGAGCGCAGGTCGCCCTGGAGCCCGAGGTCGTGGCGGCGGGACATGACCGCGAGGCCGTGGTCCCCGACGTGGCCGGTGACGAGGATCAGGTCCCCGGGGGCGAGGCCGGCGTCGGTCACGATCCGGTCGGTCAGGGCGACGCCGGTGGTGTTGAGGACGATGCCGTCCAGCTCGCCCTTCCCCATCACCTTGGTGTCGCCGGTGACGAAGGGCGCGCCCGCCTCGCGGGCGGTGTCGCGGAGCGAGTCGCGCACCCGCTCCAGGTCGGCCCGCGGGAAGCCCTCCTCCAGGATCACCGCGCAGGTGAGCCCGAGCGGCTCGGTCGCGCCCATCATCGCCAGGTCGTTCACCGTCCCGGAGACCGAGAGCCGGCCGATGTCGCCGCCGGGGAAGAAGATGGGCTGGACGACGTGCGAGTCGGTGGTGATCACCAGCCACCGGTCCCCGATCCGCAGCGCCGCGCCGTCGTCGAGCGCGGCGAGGCCGATGCCGTCGACCGGCGAGGCGAGCTCGAGGAAGACCTCCTCGATGAGCTGCCGCATCGCCCGCCCGCCGGAGCCGTGCTTCAGACCGATCCGCTGGACCACCTTTTCCATCGCCGTCCTCTCGCGCCCCGCCGGCGTCAGCGCCGGTCCCGCCCGGCGGCGATCTCGCCCTGCACGTCCATGGCCATCAGGTCGTCCTTCGCCCCGGTGACGTCGAGGATCTGGTCGAAGAGCGCCAGCGTCTCCTGGACCTCCTCCGGCGGGATCCGCCGGATGGCGAAGCCGACGTGGTTCAGCACGTAGTCGCCGACCGCCACCGGCTCGTCGACGATGTCCAGCCGCAGCTCCTTGCGGACGCCGAAGAAGTCGACCTCGGCGACCATCCCCTCGATCGAGAGCACCCGCCCTGGAACCCCGAGACACATGTGTCGCTCCTCCCGCGTCAGTCCCGCGCCACCGCGTCGGCGACGAGCGCCTGCCCGAGCGCGAGCCCGCCGTCGCCCGCCGGGACCCGCCGGTGGAGGTATACCGCATGGGCGCCCGAGAGCTCGCGAAGGACTCCCTCGGCGAGCCGGGCGTTCTGGAAGACCCCGCCGGTGAGGACGACCGGCAGGGGGCCGGCGCTCCGCGCGGCGCGCCGGACCAGGGCGGCCGCGCCGGCGGCGAGGGCGCCGTGGAAGCGGGCCGAGATCAGGCCGGGCGGGGC
>JAJXSQ010000147.1 GCA_021784495.1 Myxococcales bacterium
CGCCGCGGCCGGATCGCCGGCGTCGGCGAGGGTCCGCGCCCGCTCGAGCGCCGCCGGGCCGGCGACGAGCGAGCCGGGGGCCACGGCGCCGAGCGCCGCGAGCGCCTCGATCCGGAGCCCGATCGCGGCGAGCGCCCGGCCCCGGAGCCACGCGATGCGGTCGGCGAGCTCCGGGAGATCGACCTCGAGGCCGGCGAGCGCGCCCAGCGCGTCCTCGTCCGCGCCCGCCCCGACCTGCGCGAGCCCGCGGAGGAAGCGCGCCTCCGGGGCCGTGCTCCGGCCGAGCCGCGCGAGCGCCTCGTCGAACCGGCCGGCCTCGACGAGCGCCCCGGCGCCGTCGGCGGGCCCGCCGGGCTCCCCCGGCGACGGCGCCGCGCCGGGATCGGCCGGCGCCGGGGGAGCGAGCGCGAGCGCGAGCGCGAGGACTGCCGCGAGCATGACCCGCCGAGGGTGCGCCGCGGGGCCGGACCGGTCAAGTCGGCGACCGCGCGCGGAGGCGCTAGGATGCGCTTCGTGGACATCCGGACCCAGGCCGCGCTCCTCGCCGCGATCGTCACCCTGGCGCTCGCCGTCGCCGCCCTGCTCCGCGAGAACCGCGCCCGGGTCTTCACGCTCTTCTCGCTCTTCGCCTTCGACCTGTTCCTCTTCTCCCTCTCGACCTGCTTCCTCCGCTGGCCGCAGGCGGCCTTCGGCGAGGTCTGGTGGGACCGGCTCGCGGTCGGCTCCGGGGCGCTGGTGCCGTCGGCCGGCCTCGCCTTCTTCCTCGAGTTCCTCGGCGTCGCCCGGCGGCCGGCCCGGCGCGCCCGCAACGCGATGCTCGCCGGCTCGCTCGGCGGCTTCGCCGTCGCCGCGTCTCCGCTGGTCTACCTGCCCCTCGCCAAGCTCGCGGTGGCCGCCTACGTCGTCTTCGGGCTCGCGGTGGTGCTGTCGGTCCTCTGGAACCGCATGCGGGCCGCGGCGACCCGCGTGGAGCGCGCCCGGCTGCGCTACCTCTTCGTCGGCGCGATGGTCGCGATGGGGCTGTCCGCCCTCGACATGTTCCCGCGCTTCGGCCTCCCCTACCCGGCCGAGGGGCTCGGGTCGATCACCCTCACCATCTTCATGTTCTTCCTGTCGCAGACCCTGCTGCGGCACCGGCTCCTCGACCTCCACGAGTTCCTCGGGAAGATCGTGGTGGTGACCGCGCTCGGCCTGGTGCTCGCGGTCGTCTACGGCGGGCTCGTCTCCTGGGTGGGCGACCGGCGGGAGCTCTTCTACTTCAACACCGTCGTCGCCTCCTTCGTGATCCTGTCGCTCTTCGAGCCGCTCCGCGGGCGGGTCGAGGAGTGGGTGGTGGCCACGCTCTTCCACGAGCGCTACGAGCTGGTGCGCCGGCTCGAGGCCCTCCGGGACCGGACCAGCACCGTGATCGACCCCGAGGAGCTGGCGGTCCTGGTGCTCGACGAGCTCGTCGAGACCCGCCGCGTGACCCACGCCTCGCTCTGGCTCCTCGCCGAGGACCGGCCCGGCTACCGCCCGATCGGCGCGCGCGGCCCCCCCCCGGTCCGGTTCCTGGAGCCGGCGGCGGCCCGCGCGCTCCTCGCCGCCGCGGCGAGCGGCCAGAAGGCGATCCTCCTCGAGAACCTCGACCGCCGGATGGTCGAGCTCCGCCGCCTCCTCCCGGCCGGCCCGGCCGAGATCCACGCCCGCGGCGGCCGGCGCGCGACCGCCGCCGTGGCCGCCGAGCTGAAGCGGCTCGGCGACGCGCGGGCGGTCATGACCTCGATGCGGGCCGGCATCAGCATGCCGCTCACCGCCGGCGTCCGGGCCGTCGGCTTCCTGGCCTGCTGGGACGAGCGCGTCCAGGAGTCCTTCGCCTCCGACGAGATCGCCGCCCTCCTCGAGGTGGCCGACCGGTGCGCCCTGGTCATCGAGAACTCGAAGCTCTACCAGCAGATGAAGGAGCGCGATCGGCTCGCCGCCATCGGCGAGATGTCGGCGGGGCTGGCGCACGAGATCCGGAACCCGCTCGCCGCCATCAAGGGGGCGATCCAGTACCTCGATCCGGAGAAGCTGTCCCCGGAGGATCGGCCGTTCCTGGAGATCATGGTCGAGGAGGTCAACCGGCTGAACGGGGTGGTGACGCAGTTCCTCGACTACTCGCGGCCGCTCAAGTCGTCGCTCGCCCCGGGCGACGTGAACGAGATCCTGGCCCGCACCTTCCGGCTGCTCCAGAGCGCCGTCCCGCCCGGGATCGAGATCACCCTCGACCTCGCGGCCGGCGCGCCGCGGGTGCTCTGCGATCCCGAGCAGATGCGGCAGGTGTTCATCAACCTCGCGCAGAACGCCTTCCAGGCCATGCCCGGCGGCGGGCGCCTGGCGGTCTCGACGACCGTCTCCCGGGACGAGCTCGCCTTCTGGCGCGAGGGCTCGCGGCGCCCCGACCAGGTGGAGATCCACTTCCAGGACACCGGCCCCGGCGTGCCGGAGGAGGCCCGCGACCGGATCTTCGTGCCCTTCTACACCACCAAGGAGAAGGGGACCGGCCTCGGGCTGGCGATCTGCCAGCGGCTCATCCGCGCCCACCAGGGGACGATCGCGGTGCGCTCGACTCCGGGCGAGGGGGCGGAGTTCATCATCTCCCTCCCCGGCCTGCGGACCGAGGGCGAGCCGCGGGGCGAGCCGGGCGACCGGGAGACCGCCCTCGAGCGGCGCCGCGCCCGGGCCGAGGCGCGCCTCCGGCGTCGCCGCAAGCGGCGGGCCTGAGGCGGCCGCGCCCCCCTCCGCGGCGCCCCGATCGCGCCGTTCCGTGCTACCACTCGGCCGTGGCCCACGTCCTGATCGTCGACGACGAGATGAACATCCGCCGCGTCCTCGCGGCGATGCTCACCCGGGACGGCCACGAGGTGACGACCGCCGCCGACGGCGAGCAGGCGCTGGCGGTGCTCCAGCGGGCCCCGGTCCACGTCGTGGTCTCCGACCTGGTGATGCCGCGCCTGGGCGGCATGGACCTGCTGCGCCGGGTGGCGGCGGACTACCCGGACGTCCCGGTGATCCTGATCACCGCCCACGGGACCGTCGACAGCGCCGTGGCGGCCCTCAAGGCGGGCGCGTTCGACTACGTCACCAAGCCGTTCGAGCAGGAGGATCTCCGCCGGGTGGTCGCCAAGGCGGTGCGGGCGCACGACCTCGAGCGCCAGAACGTCCACGAGGGCGGGACCGAGGCCGATCGCTTCCCCATGGTCGGGGCCTCGGCGGCGATGCGCGCCGTCTACGAGATGATCGCCCGGGTGGCCGACTCCCCCTCCACGGTCCTCATCACCGGCGAGAGCGGCACCGGGAAGGAGCTCGTCGCCCGCGAGATCCACCGCCGCTCCTCCCGCCGCGATCGCCCCCTCATCAAGGTGAACTGCGCGGCGATCCCGCGGGAGCTGGTGGAGAGCGAGCTGTTCGGCCACGAGCGGGGCGCCTTCACCGGCGCGGTGGGCGCGAAGCCGGGACGGTTCGAGCTCGCCGACGGGGGGACGCTCTTCCTCGACGAGATCGGCGAGATCCCGCTCGAGACCCAGGTGAAGCTGCTGCGCGCCCTCCAGGAGTCGGAGTTCGAGCGGGTCGGCGGCGTCAAGACCCTCCGGGTCGACGTCCGGCTCGTCGCCGCGACCAACCGCGACCTCCACGCCCTGATCGCCGAGGGGCGCTTCCGCGAGGACCTCTTCTACCGGCTGGCGGTCGTCCCCATCCAGCTCCCGCCGCTCCGGGAGCGCCGGGAGGACATCCCCCTCCTCGTCCGGCACTTCATCGAGAAGCACGATCGGCGGCTGGGGAAGACCGTCGAGGGGATCGAGCCGGAGGCGCTCCAGCTCCTGGTGGGCTACCCGTGGCCCGGCAACATCCGCGAGCTGGAGAACCTCATGGAGCGGTCGGTCCTGTTCGCCGACGGCCCGCGCATCGAGGCCGGGGCCCTCCCCGACTCGCTCCGCGAGCGCGGCGGCGGCGCGCCCGCCCCGATCGCCGCGGTCGGCCCGCTCGGCGCGATCGCCGCCCCCAACGGCGCTTCGATGAAAGAGATCGTCCGCCAGGCGCAGGCCGAGCTGGAGCGGGAGCTCATCGCGCGCGCCCTGGAGGAGACCGGCGGGAACGTCACCCGCGCCGCCAAGCGGCTCCAGATCAGCCGCAAGTCCCTCCAGGTGAAGATGAAGGAGCTGGGGCTGCGCGACGCCGACGGAGGGGGCGGGGGCGACGACTGACCCCGCCGGGGACGGCGCCGGGTCAGCCCCGCTTCAGCCGCTCCAGCGCGGCGTAGACGTCCGCGCGGCGCAGGCCCCGCGCCCGGGCGACCTCGCGCGCCACCGCGGTCGGCGGATCCCCGGCCGCGAGGCGCCTCCCCAGCTCCACCTCCAGCGGCTCGGTGGCCGCGGGCGCCGGCGGCGCCGGGGCTCCCCCCACCACGATCGTCACCTCGCCGCGCACCGGGTCGGGGAGCCGCGCCGGGAGCCCGGAGAGCGGGCCGCGGAGCACCTCCTCGTGGAGCTTGGTGAGCTCCCGCGCCACCGCCGCCGGGCGGTCGCCGAGCGCGGCGTGGAGATCGACGAGCGTCTCCAGGGTCCGGTTCCCCGCCTCGTAGAGGACGAGGGTCGCGGGCACGGCGGCCAGCCAGCCGAGGGCCTCGGCCCGCCCGCCGCCCTTGCGCGGGAGGAAGCCGGCGAAGAGGAAGCGATCGGCCGCGAGCCCCGACGCCATGAGGGCCGCGAGCGCCGCCGAGGGGCCCGGGACGGGCACCACCCGCGCGCCCGCCTCCCAGGCGGCCTCGACCAGCGCGACCCCCGGATCCGAGACCCCGGGGGTCCCGGCGTCGGTGCACAGGGCGACCGACTGGCCCGAGGCGAGCCGGGCGACGATCGCCGCGATCCGCCCGCGCTCGTCGAAGGCCGGGAGCGAGAGGAGCGAAGGCGCCGGGACGCCGAGGTGGGCGAAGAGGCGGGCGGTCCGGCGGGTGTCCTCCGCGGCGACGGCGTCCACGGTCCGGAGCACCTCGGCGGCGCGGGGAGAGAGGTCGCCGAGGTGTCCGATGGGGGTCGCCACCACGAAGAGCGTCCCGGCCCCCGGCGTCGCGGGCGCGCTCACGGGGTCGGCCGCCCGCGCGCGTCGAAGGCGTCGCGCACCACCTCGACGGTGGGGGCGGCGCCGTCGAGGAGGATGGCCACCACGTCGAAGCGGAGCGGCGCGTCGAGCGCCCGGTGGCGGGCCGCCCAGTCGACCGCCGCCGCCACCACGCGCCGCGCCTTCGCGCGATCGACCGTCTCCAGGACGTCGCCGATGGTCCCCGCGGAGCGGCTCCGGACCTCGACGAACACGATCGCCTCCCCCTCGCGACAGATCAGGTCGACCTCGCCCCGCCGGGTCAGGTGGTTGCGGGCGAGGATCCGGTACCCCAGCCCCTCGAGGTGGCGGGCGGCGAGCGCCTCCGCCTCTCCCCCGCGCCGCCTCCGCTCCCCCGGCCTCGCCGTCATGCGCCCCTCACGCCAGGTGATCGGCCGACTCGCGGAACGCGGGGTCGGTGGTCGCGTGGAGCACCTGACCGACCTTCGAGAGCTGCCGGAGGAAGCGCCCCGCCGCGCGCCGCGCGCCGTCGGGGAGGCCGGCGAAGGCCTCGTCGACCAGGGCGACGGCGCGCCCGCCCGCGAGCGCCTGCTCGAGGAGCGCCAGCTTCACCGCCAGGAAGACGAGGTCTCGCTCGGCCGGCGCCAGGCCGCCCGCGGGGGCGGGGCGTCCGCCGGCGACCACCTGGAGGTTGCCCCGGTCGTCCACGGCGATGGCCGAGAAGCGGGCGAGGCTCAGGGCCCCGAGGGCCTGCGACGCCCGGCCGACGACGCCGCGGGCGACGGCGGCGGGGCTCCCGCCGAGCTCGGCGCTCGCCCGCTCGAGGAGCCCGCGGAGCGGATCGCCGGCGTGGGGAGGGGCCGG
>JAJXSQ010000148.1 GCA_021784495.1 Myxococcales bacterium
CCCCGCCGCGCCGCAGGGCCAGGTCGTCGCCGCGTCCGGCGCGCTCGCCCCGGCGACCGTCGAGCGCGCCGTCGGGCGGCAGCGCGCCGCCTTCGCCCGGTGCGTGGATCAGGCGCTCCAGGGGCCGGGTGGCGACGCGCTCCGCGGGAGGACGGTGGCGCTGATGGTCGGGATCGATCCCTCCGGCCTCGTCCTCGCCTCCCAGGTCGAGCAGCCGGACGTCGAGCGGACCGCGCTCGGCGCCTGCCTGCGGTCGGTCGCCGGGCGCCTCCTCTTCCCGCCCTTCGAGGGCGATCCGATCGGGATCCGGCTGCCGTTCCAGCTCGGCCAGCGGTAGGGGCGCGCGCGCCGGTCAGCGCGCCGGTCGCCGGACCGCGGCGAGCGCGGCGACCCCGGCGAGGATCAGCCCGAGCGCGCCGATCGTGCGCGCCCCGACCGGCTCGCCCGCCGCCGCGCCGAGCGCCACCGCGACCGCCGGGTTGACGTAGGCGTAGCTCGTGGCGAGCGCGGGGCGGACCTGGCGCAGGAGGAAGGCGTAGGCGCTGAAGGCGACGAGCGACCCGAAGACCGTGAGGTAGAGCCAGGCCGCGAGCGGCCCGGCGGCCGGGACGGCGGTGATCCGCTCGCCGCGCAGCACCCCGGCGAGGGCCAGCGCGGCCCCCCCGGCCAGCATCTCGACGGCGGAGGCCATCGCGCCGTCCGGCACCGGGAGCCGCCGGCCCCAGATCGAGCCGAGGGCCCAGCACCAGGTGGAGGCGACGAGCAGGAGCGTGCCGCGCGGGCTCGCGGACAGCTCTCCGCCGAGCTGGAGGACGATCACCCCGGCGAGGCCGAGGGCGATGCCCGCTCCCTCGGCGCGCGCCGGCCGCTCCCCCCAGAGCGAGGCGAGGAGGACGGTCCAGAGGGGAAGGGACGCGACCACCACCGCGGCCAGGTTCGAGGAGACCCACTGCTCGGCCAGGGTGACGAGGCCGTTGGCGGCGCACAGGAGCACGCCGACCAGCGCCCCCGCGCCCCAGGCTTTCCGGGTCGGCCACGGCGCGCCTCTCGCCCGCAGGTAGGTGAGGAGGACGCCGCCGGCGAGGAGGAAGCGGCCGGCGGCCATCAGGAGCGGCGGCACCCCGGCGATCGCGATCCGGATGGCGAGGTAGGTCGAGCCCCAGATGACGTAGAGCGCGAGGAGCGCGGCGACGACCGCCGCGCCGCGCCGAGAGGGGGCGCCGGCCGGCGAGGGCAGGGGGCGAGGTTCCGGCACCGCGAGACTCTACGACGGCGCGGCCGCGCCAGGGGGGCGTGAGGCGCGCCGCCGGGCCCCCGGGCCCCCGGATCGGGCTCAGCGCCGCGGGGGAGGGTGCGTGGTCGGCTCGTGCGCGAGGTGGCAGTCGCCGCAGGGCGCCCCTCCCGGCTCCAGCCGGGGGTGGCTCTGCCGCCACCGGGAGTCCTCCGCGTGGCACCGGAGGCAGAGCTCCTCGCCGGTGGCGCGGAGCATGTGCGGGGCGTCGGTCGCGTGCGGGGAGTGGCAGCCGAAGCACTTCCCCTCCTTCACCGGCCGGTGCGGCCGCTTCAGCGCCTCGATCGCCGAGAAGTCGTGGCAGTTCCGGCAGGCGTCGAGCCCCGGCCCGTTCGCCCTCGGGGGGGTCGCGGGGGTGGTCGGCGCGGCGTGGCACTCCCCGCAGGTTCGCTCGGCGAAGGGCGGGTGCTCGTTGGCGCGCAGCAGCGCCTTCCCCGCCGAGGCGTGGGGGACGTGGCAGCCGGTGCAGACGGCCGTGGAGACGTCGAAGCCGGCGTGCGCCTTCACCAGCTCGCCGTCGGTCGGGTCGTGGCACTCGAGGCAGAGCGCCGGGACCGGCGACCGGAGGAGCCGGACGTCGTTCGAGCCGTGGCCCATGTGGCAGTCGAGGCAGTCGTCGGCCGCCGGCGGGTGGACGGTGCCGCCCTTGGCCTCGCCGGCCTTCAGGAGGTCGTCGTGGCAGCCGGTGCAGAGCGCCTCGGAGGGCTGGCGGAGCAGGTGCTTCTGGTCCGAGCCGTGGGGATCGTGGCACTCGGTGCACGGCCCGTCGGCGAACGGGGGGTGGATCGAGCGCCCGCCCGCCCAGGTCTTCCGCGCGCCGACGTGGCACTGGAGGCAGAGCGCCTCCGGCTCGGCCTTCAGCGCCGCCTTCCCGCCCGCGTGCGGGACGTGGCAGGCGGTGCAGTCGCCGCCGGCGAAGGGGCTGTGGATCTCCTTCCCCTCGAGCGCCTTCACCTTCTCGCCGTGGCAGCCGACGCAGAGCCGCTGGGGCGGCGCGCGGATGAGGCGCGGGGTCGGGGCCGCGTGGGGATCGTGGCAGGCGGTGCAGGTCCCCTTCGGCTGCGACGGGTGGACGTGGGAGCCCTCGCGGAAGGCGGGCTTGCCGCGGGCGTGGCAGCCGAGGCAGAGCGGCTCGACCGGGCCGCGGAGGTGCTTGGGGCCGCCGCCGTGGGGGTCGTGGCAGGCGGTGCAGTCCCCCTCTCGCGCCGGGGCGTGCGCGGCCGGATCGCGCGCCCAGGCGGTGGCGGCCGGGTGGCAGCCGGCGCAGAGCTGGGCCACGGGGCGGACGAGGAGGCGGGGGAGCTCCGAGGCGTGCGGGTCGTGGCAGGTCGTGCAGGCGCCGTCGGCGGCCGGCCCGTGGGCCCCGGGCTTCGCCAGGATCGCCTCGATCCCGTCGTGGCACTGGAGGCAGAGCGGGCGCGGCGCGTCGGCGAGGAGCGCGCGGCGCTCGGAGGCGTGCGGGTCGTGGCAGGTGGTGCAGGTCCCCTCGGCCACCGGCGGGTGGACCGTCTTCTTCTGGAAGGCCCGCTCCCGGTCGGCGTGGCAGCCGTAGCAGAGGGCCGGCTGCGGCGTGCGCACGGCGAGCGGCTTCGCCGACGACGGGTCGGCGTGGCAGCCCGAGCAGTCGTTCAGCACGGGGTGGGCCAGGGGGCGCAGGAGCGCCGGCGTCCGCGCGTGGAGCTGGTGGCAGCTCGTGCAGCGCACGTTCGCCACCGGGTAGCCGCCGTGGCGCTCGGCCGGGTGGCAGCGGCCGCAGAGCCCCGCCTCCTCCCCCTTCAGCAGCCCCTTCAGGTCGGAGGCGTGCGGCGCGTGGCAGTCGCTGCACCGGACCGCACCCCAGGGGGCGCCGCCGTGGACCGGGTCGAACCGCTCGCCGTCGTGGCAGCGGGTGCAGAGGCGCGGCTCGCCGTCGGCGAGGACCAGCCGCCCGGCGCTGCCGTGCGGGCCGTGGCAGGCGTCGCACCCGCGCTCGTCCTGGAAGGGGGGGTGGACGATCGCGCGGCGGGCCTCCCGGAGCGTCGCGGCGTGGCACCCGGCGCAGGGCTCCTCGACGTCGTCGGCGAGCGCCGGCGACGTCGCGGCGACGGCGAGGAGGAGCATGGTGACCCAGCGTGAATCGTGCGCCTGGTGGATGCGTCTCAGGGGAGCCTCCGCCGCGGTCCGGAGCTGGACCGGCGCCGCCAATGTGCACCGGGAGGCGCAGCCGGGGGCTGACGTCGATCAAGCGGCGGTCGCTCGATTGACGCGGCGGCGTCCGCGGAGCGAGACTGCCCCGCCATGCCGATCCAGGTCAGGTTGAACGGGGAGCTCCGCGAGCTCCCCGACGGGCTCACGGTCGCCGGCCTCCTCGCCCACCTCGGGATCAAGGCGCCGCGCGTCGCCGTCGAGGTGAACGAGGCGGTGGTCACGCGCGACCGGCACGACGCGCAGCGGATCGGCCCCGGCGACGCGATCGAGATCGTCGCCTTCGTCGGCGGGGGGTGACATGGCGGACACCTGGTCGATCGGCGCGCGGACCTTCACCAGCCGGCTCCTGGTCGGCACCGGGAAGTACCCCGACTTCGCCACCATGCAGCGGGCCCACGTCGCCTCGGGCGCCGAGATCGTCACCGTCGCCGTCCGGCGGCTGGACCTCGCGGCCAAGGGGGAGGCCTCGCTCCTCGAGTGGATCCCGAAGGGCCTGGTGCTCCTGCCGAACACCGCCGCCTGCTTCACCGCCGAGGAGGCGATCCGGACGGCGCGGCTCGGGCGGGAGCTGGGGATGGGCGACCTGGTGAAGCTCGAGGTGATCGGGGATCCCCGCACCCTCTTCCCCGACGTGGTGGGGCTGGTGGAGGCGGCGCGCGCGCTGGTGAAGGAGGGCTTCACGGTCCTCCCCTACACCAACGACGATCCGGTCACGGCGCGGCGGCTCGAGGAGGTGGGCTGCGCGGCGATCATGCCGCTCGGCGCGCCGATCGGCTCCGGGCTCGGGCTCCGCAACCCGACCAACCTGCGGATCATCCTGGAGGCGGCCCGGGTGCCGGTGCTCGTCGACGCCGGGGTGGGGACGGCGAGCGACGCGGCCATCGCCATGGAGCTCGGCGCGGCCGCGATCCTGATGAACACCGCCATCGCCGGCGCGCAGGATCCGGTCCTCATGGCCGAGGCGATGCGCGACGGCGTCACCGCCGGCCGGAAGGCCTTCCTCGCCGGGCGGATCCCGATGCGGCTCCACGCCGCCGCCTCGAGCCCCATGACCGGGCTCATCGGCCGCTGATCAGGCGCGCGGCGCCACCGGCTCGATCGCCTCGGCGACGAGCCGGAAGACGCGCGACGGGTGCCCCCAGCCGCCGGCGGCGAAGCCGGCCTGCACCTTCCGGTAGGCCACCGGGTGATCCGCCTCGGCGATCTCCTCGACGGCGCCCTGGAGCGCGAAGCCGGTCGCCTCGTCGAGGTCGACCACCAGCCGCACCTCGCGCCGGTTGGCGCGCAGGTTCATGTAGGTCTTGAGCGCCAGGCCGTCCCCGTGGAAGAGCGCCACCCGCCCGTCGCGCGCCTCGTGGTGGAAGACGAAGCGCGGCGAGACGTTGGCAGTGGGGCCGACGCAGACGATCGCGTGGCGCACCGCCGCGGCGAGGTCGCGGACGTCCTCGTAGGGGATCGGGTCGAAGAAGCGGAGGGTGTAGGGGCTGTGGTGGACCGAGAAGACCTGGGCGCCGAGCACCGTGAACCCGCGGGGCCCGGGCGACAGGAGGTCGGCGGGGGCCCGGGCGTCGGAGAGCGGCAGGCTCTTCACCTGGTAGCCCTGGTACTGCTCCGGCCGGGTGAGGTGGACGGTGACGCACTCCCCCGGGCCGGGCGGCCTGGGCAGGGCGCCGCCCAGGCCGACCCGGAGCTCGCGCGCGGAGGGCCCGGGCGCGACCTCGCGCACCGGGTGGATCGAGACCGACGCGGCGCTGCCCGGGAGCGACGTCGTCGCCATGAAGGAGAGGATCTTGGGGGCGCCGAGCGAGTGGAAGCGGGGCGCCTGCAGCGGCGCCTGCGCCTCGAGGAAGGCGAGGAAGCGATCGAGCTCGCTCGACACGTCGGATCACCTCCGCGATGATGGCCGGACGTTAGCGATGGCCCTCCCGGTTGTCCACCTGATCACCGATCGGCGGCTGGCGCCGGCGCTCGGGCCGCGGCTCGAGGCGGCGCTCGCCGGCGCGCCGCCGGGTGCGGTCGCCGTCCACCTGCGCGAGAAGGACCTCGGCGGCGCCGGGCTCCTCGCCCTGGCGCGCGAGCTCGCCGCCGTCTGCCGCGCGCACGGCCAGCGGCTCCTGGTGAACGATCGGGTGGACGTCGCGCTGGCCGCCCGCGCCGACGGCGTCCACCTCCCGGCGGCCGGGATCCCGCCGGCCGAGGCGCGCCGGCTGCTCGGCCCGGACGCGCTCGTCGGGGTCTCCTGCCACGGCGCCGCCGACGTCGCCCGCGCCCGCGACGGCGGCGCGAGCTTCGCGACCTTCGGGCCGGTCTGGGACACGCCGTCGAAGCGGCGCTACGGGGCGCCGGTCGGCCTCGAGCCCCTCGCCGCGGCGAGCCGGCTCGGGCTCCCGCTCGTCGCCCTCGGCGGCGTCGATCCGGCGCGCGCGCCGGAGGCGATCCGGGCCGGCGC
>JAJXSQ010000149.1 GCA_021784495.1 Myxococcales bacterium
CCGCGCCCCCCGCGCTTCGACCACGAGCCGGCCGGGGCGGCGGGGCCGCAGCTCCCGGCCGGCGAGCCGCCCCCGGCGCCGGAGCTGCCGCAGGAGGACGAGGGCTCCTTCGCCGACCTCCTCGCCGGCGCCGGCGGGCCCGGCCCGGCGCGCCGCCGCTTCCAGGCGGGCGAGAAGGTCGCCGGCAAGATCATCCAGATCGGCCAGGAGGTCACCTTCCTCGACCTGGGGAGCGGCCTCGCCGACGGGATGATCGAGACCCTCGAGCTCCAGGACGCCGAGGGGAAGGTCGCCGCCCGGGTGAACGACATCCTCGACGCGGTGGTGGTGCGGGGCGGCGACCGGGGCGTGCTCGTCTCGATCGGCCGCGCCAGCGCCACCTCCCGCGACCACGCGCGCGAGGCGGTGATCGACGCCGCGACCACCGGCCTGCCGGTCGAGGGGCTGGTGAAGGCGGTCAACAAGGGCGGGCTGGAGGTCGAGATCCACGGCGTCCGCGCCTTCTGCCCGATGTCCCAGATCGACGTCCGCTTCGTGGGCGACGCCGCGGCGCTGGTCGGCCAGAAGCTCCAGTTCCGCGTCCAGAAGGCCGACGACCGCGACGTGGTGCTCTCGCGCCGGGCGCTCCTCGAGGCGGAGCGCGCCGAGCGGGCGAAGGCCACCCGCGGCCGGCTCGCCCCGGGGGCGGTCTTCGAGGGGACGGTGACCAGCGTCCAGGACTACGGCGCGTTCGTCGACATCGGCGGCCTGGAGGGGCTGGTCCACGTCTCCGAGCTGGCCTGGGACCGGACCTCGAAGCCGCAGGACCTGCTCCGGAGCGGCGACGCCGTCACGGTCACCGTGCTCCGGATCGACGAGGATCCGCGGAAGGGGGAGCGCATCGCCCTCTCGGTGAAAGCGCTGGTGCCGCGCCCCGAGCCGAAGCCGCCCGAGCCGGGCGCCGAGCGGCCGGCGCGCCCCGCCCCGCCCACCCCCCCGCGCGCCGGCGAGGTGGTCGAGGCGACCGTCGACAAGATCGAGCCCTTCGGGGTCTTCGTGCGGTTCGCCGGCGGGCGCGGCCTGGTGCCGGCCTCCGAGACCGGCACCCCCCACGGCACCGACCTGCGCCGGGCCTTCAAGCCGGGCGACGCCTTCCCGGCCCTGGTGCTCCAGATCGACGAGCAGGGGCGCTACCGGCTCTCCCGCTCCGGCGCGGCCGACGCCGCGGAGCGGGCCGACGCCCGCGCCTACATGGAGTCGGCGAAGCCGCGCGGCGGCGGCAAGGGGTTCGGGACGCTCGGCGACCTGCTCCGCAAGAAGCTCGGCGACGGGTCGTAGCGACCTCGCGAATTCCTGCGATCGGGACTGGATCGGGTGGGGCCGGGTGCGATAGCCTCCACGCCCCGCGCCGGCATGCGCAGGCGCGCGGTTCCAGGCTCTTTTCTCGTCAATCCGCAGAAGCGAGGATCCCCTGATGTCCCAGACCGCCCCCACGAAGAACCCCCACCTGCTCCGCTGGGTGGACGAGTCCGCCAAGCTCTGCAAGCCCGACCGCGTCCTCTGGTGCGACGGGTCCGCGGAGGAGAAGCGGCGGCTCACCGAGGTGGCGGTCGAGTCCGAGGTCCTGATCCCGCTCGACCAGAAGAAGTGGCCGGGCTGCCACTACCACCACTCGAACCCGTCGGACGTCGCCCGGGTCGAGCACCTCACCTTCATCTGCACCCCCACCAGGGACGAGGCCGGGCCGACCAACAACTGGATGGCCCCGGCCGACGCCTACCGGAAGCTCTCGGCGATCTACGACGGCTCGATGCGCGGCCGGACGATGTACGTCGTCCCCTACGTCATGGGCCCGGCCGACTCCCCCTTCTCCAAGGTGGGGATCGAGATCACCGACTCGGTCTACGTCGCGCTCAACATGGGGATCATGACGCGGATGGGGACGATCGCGCTCGACCGGCTCGGCCCCTCCTCGGACGAGTTCAACCGCGGCCTCCACGCGGTCGCCGACTGCAACCCGGAGCGGCGCTTCATCTGCCACTTCCCGCAGGACAACACCATCTGGTCGGTCGGCTCGGGGTACGGCGGGAACGCCCTCCTCGGCAAGAAGTGCCTGGCGCTGCGCATCGCCAGCTACCTGGCCCGCGGCGAGGGCTGGCTCGCCGAGCACATGCTGATCCTCGAGGCCGAGAGCCCGCAGGGCGAGGTCTCCTACGTCGCCGCGGCCTTCCCCTCGGCCTGCGGCAAGACCAACTTCGCGATGATGATCCCGCCGAAGGCCTTCGAGGGCTGGCGGATCCGGACGGTGGGCGACGACATCGCCTGGCTGCGGGTCGGCGAGGGCGGGCAGCTCTGGGCGGTCAACCCCGAGGCCGGCTACTTCGGCGTCGTCCCGGGCACCAACTTCAAGACCAACCCGAACGCCATGCACTCGGCGGAGCGGGACACCATCTTCACCAACGTCGCCCGCACCCGCGGCGGCGACGTCTGGTGGGAGGGGAAGGACGAGGAGGCCCCCGACGAGCTGATCGACTGGAAGGGCGCCGTCTGGAAGAAGGGCTCGCAGGAGAAGGCGGCCCACCCGAACAGCCGCTTCACCGCGCCGATGGTGAACAACCCGGCGCTGTCGCGCTTCGCCGCCGATCCGAAGGGGGTGCCGATCTCGGCGCTGATCTTCGGGGGGCGGCGCTCGACCACGATGCCGCTCGCCCTCCAGTCCTTCAACTGGACCCACGGCGTCTACCTGGCCTCGACGCTCGGCTCCGAGACCACCGCGGCGGCGACCGGCGCGGTCGGCGTGGTCCGGCGCGATCCGATGGCCATGCTCCCCTTCATCGGCTACGACGCCGGGACCTACCTCCAGCACTGGCTCGACATGCAGGGCCGGATCCCGAACCCGCCCAAGATCTTCATGGTCAACTGGTTCCGGAAGGGCGGGGACGGCAAGTTCCTCTGGCCCGGCTACGGCGAGAACATGCGGGTCCTGAAGTGGATCCTCGACCGGAGCCACGGGCGGGTCGGCGCGGTGGAGACGCTCCTCGGCCACGTCCCCCGGGTGGAGGACCTGAACCTCGGCGGGCTCTCCCTGCCGCTGGAGACCGTCCGGGAGACGATGCGGGTCGACCTCGCGGAGTGGGAGCACGAGCTGGAGAGCCAGCAGGAGTGGTTCGACAAGCTCGGCCCCACGCTCCCGCGGGCCATCCAGCTCCAGCGCGACGTCCTGCTGGAGCGGGTCCGGACGGCGCGCAGGGTGAAGTAGGCGCCGCGCCCGGCGGGGCGGGTCCTCCCGTCCCGCCGCGGCCCGCCCGGCCGGAGCCCCCGCGTGTGCACCCTGGCGCTCTCCCTCGGGGTCGACCGCCGCTGGCCGGTGGTGCTGGCGGCGAACCGCGACGAGCGCCCGCGCCGCCTCGCCGAGGGCTGGGCGCTCCGGAGCACCCCGGGCGGCGGGCGGATGGTCGCCCCGCGCGACCTCCTCGCCGGCGGGACCTGGATCGGCGTCTCCTCGACCGGCCTCCTCGCCGCGATCACCAACCACTACGCGCCCGGGGGCCGCTTCCCGGATCCGCGCCGGCGCTCGCGCGGCGAGCTGGTCCCGCTCGCCCTCGAGGCGCCCTCGGTCGAGGCGGCCGCCGCGGCGCTCGGCGCCCTCGACCCCGCCGCCTTCAACCCCTTCCACCTGGTCGTCGCCGACGGCTCCGGCGGGCTCCTCTGGTGGTACGACGGCGACGACGCCGCGCTGGAGCGGCTCGGCGCCGGCCTCCACCTGGTGACCGAGGTCTCCGCCCACGGCGCCGGCCCGCGCGGCGACCTGCTCCGGAGCCGCTGGCCGGTGGAGCTCGCGGGGGCGAGGCTCCGGGAGGTGCTCGCCCTCCACGCGCCGCCCCACCCCGCCGCCACCTGCGTCCACCGCGAGCCGCTCTACGGCACGCGCTCCTCGGCCATCCTCCGCCTGCCGCGCGACCTCGCCCACGCGGAGCTCCTCGTCGCCGACGGCCACCCCTGCCTCGCCCCGTTCGAGGACCGCTCGACCCTCCTCGCCGCGCTCGCCAGAACGGCTTGACGGCGGCGGCCCGGCGGGGCAGGTAAGGACCCACCATGGGACTCCTCGACCGGATCCAGTTCGCGGCGGCGCCCGTCGAGCCGCCCGAGGCGATCGACGTCACCGAGCGGCAGGAGCTGGCGATCCTCTGGCCGGGCGGGCAGCGCGCGGTCGTCCCGTCGAAGCGGCTGCGCGACCTCTGCCCCTGCGCGAGCTGCGTCGAGGAGGGGACGGGGCGCAAGCTGCTCGACCCCGCGACCATCCCCGACGACGTCCGCCCGACCTCCATCCAGCCGGTCGGCAACTACGCGATCCAGATCTTCTGGTCCGACGGCCACTCGACCGGCCTCTACACCTGGCGGGCGCTCCGCGAGGCGAGCGGGCTCCGGTAGCGCCGCGGCGGCGCCGGCCCGGGTCAGGGGCTCGCGCGCGGGGAGGCCACCGGCGTGTGCCGGTTCACCTCCGGCACCTGCCCGCCCCGGCTCGCCGCGAGCTGGACGGTGCGCGGGTCTCCCCGACCGCCGCGGAGGGCGTGGACGAGCAGCCGGACGGTGCCGAGGTCGGCGGTCCGCTCGCGCGCCTCGGCGGCCAGCACGTCGACCGCCGCGCGCGCGTCGTAGGCGTCGGAGCGGTAGGGGCGCTCCGCGGTGAGGGCGGCGAACGCGCTGGCGATCGCCACCACCTCGACCGAGCGCGACGGCGCCGCGGCGAGGAGCGGGTAGCCCTGGCCGCAGCGGTGGTGGTGGCCGTGGGCCGCCGCCACCGCCGGGTGATCGCCGAGCCGCGCCGCGAGGTGGAAGGCGCCGAGGATCGGGTGGCTGGCCACCTCGGCCACCTCCGCGCCGCTCAGGCGATCGCGGTTGCGGGCGAGGCGGAGCGGGAGGTGGCGCATCCCGAGGTCGTGGAGCAGCCCGGCGGCGGCGAGGTCCGGCACCCCGCGCGCGTCGCCGACGGCGGCCAGGAGCATCCGCACCGCGACGGCGGCGGTCGCCAGCGCGTGGACGTGGAGCGCCGGCGCGGCGCGGGCGACGGCGGCGAGCTCCTCGAAGAGCGCCTCCGGCAGCCGCACCTCGAGGAGCGCCCGCTCCACCGCGGCGCGGATCCCGGCCCCGGCGAAGAGGTGGCGGTACACGGGCGCCTCGAGCGGCGCGCCGATCTCGGCGGCCAGCCGGGTCGCCCCGAGCGCCACCCGGGGGAGCGCCGGCGCGGCGACGGCCGCCTCGGCGATCGACCGCGCCGACAGCACCGCCCCGGCGCGCGCGAGGACGCCCCCGCGGCTGTCGATGAGATCCTGGCCGAGCGTCACCCGATCGAGCATCGGTGCCCGACGCTAGCACCCCCGCCCGCGGTCCGCGCGAGCGCCCCGTCCGGGATCCTACCGCCGGCGGCTCGCCGCCACGGCCCGATCGATCTCCCGCCGCGACTCGCGCTCGGCGATGGCGTCGCGCCGATCGCCGTGGGTCCGCCCCCGGGCGAGCGCGAGCTCGATCTTGGCCCAGCCGCCGCGGAACCGGATCTCGGTCGGGATCAGGGTGTAGCCGGACCGCTCCACGCGGGGGGCGAGCGCGTCGATCTCGCGGCGGGAGAGGAGGAGCTTGCGCTCGCGGAGCGGGGCGTGGCCGAAGTGCGAGGCCTTGTCGTACTCGCCGATGCGGCAGTTGCAGAGGAAGAGCTCGCCGCCGACCGGCCGCGCGTAGGCGTCGGCGAGGCTGGCGTTGCCGGCGCGGAGCGACTTCACCTCGCTGCCGGTGAGGACCAGGCCGGCCTCGATCCGCTGCTCGATCTCGAAGTCGAAGCCGGCGCGCCGGTTGCGGGCGACCACCCGGACCTCCGGCTCGCCGCGGCCCCCGCCGCCGGCCCGGCCGC
>JAJXSQ010000150.1 GCA_021784495.1 Myxococcales bacterium
CCGGGGCGGGCGCCGGGGCGGGGGCCGCCGCGCAGCGCTGGCGGCCGGCCAGGGCGGAGGCGTCGGCCGGATCGAGCCGCAGCGCCATGTCGATCGAGCGGGCGGCCTCGGCGCAGCGCCCCCCGGCGGCCAGGATCTCCCCCTGGAGGCCGTAGGCCGAGCCGCTCGGCGCGACCTCGAGGCTGCGGCGGAGGAACTCGAGGGCGCCGGCGCCGTTCTTGCGGGCCCAGAGCCGCCGGGCGAGGTTCACGTAGCGGTGGGCCACGTCCTCCACGGTGCCGTTGGTCGCCTTGGGGGGCGAGAGCACCGCGTCGAGCTGGGCCTGGGTGATCTCGCCGAGCACCCGCTGGACCCGCCCCTTCACGATCTGGGCGAAGTCGATCTCGCGGAAGGGCTGGTAGGCGGCGAGCCGCAGGTCGCCGTCGGAGATCCCGACGACCGGGTGGAGCCGGACGCCGAGCGCGCCGTAGAGCGCGTCCCCGTCGTCGACCAGGACCGGGAAGTCGACGCCCGCGTCCCGGACCGCCGCGCGGATCTCCTCGTCGCTCCAGGAGCCCGAGACGATCCCCACCCAGCGCACCGGCCGGCCGGCGAGCTCGGCGCGGCAGCCGACGATCTGCCGCAGCGCCGTGAGCGAGTGCTCCTGGTGGGGGCGGAAGAAGACGAAGACGTTCGCCTTCACCGACCGCGAGAGGAGCGGCGCCCGGCCGCCGTCGAGGGCGCGCAGCGTCGGGTTGGCGAGGGCGTCGCCCAGCACGACGTTGCTGAACGCGCTCGCCGCCGGGGGCGGGAGCGCCCCGGCGAGGGCGCCGGCGACCATCCAGGCGAGGGCCCGATCGAGGAGCACCGGGCGACCCTAGGGCTGGGGGGAGGAGCTCGTGAGGGTCCGGTTGTTGTACGACTTGGTGTCGTGGCAGGTCCGGGCGCACTGGCCGCCGGTCGGCAGCTTGGTGTAGTTGAGCTTCAGGACCCAGCCCTTCGGGCCGTAGGGGACGCCCTCGCGGATGTGGTGATCCTGGTTGGAGGCGTGGACCTCGTGGCAGGCGCGGCAGGTCCGGCCCCGCTCCTGGTGGACGTGGACGTAGTGGAGGTTCCGCGAGCCGTCCCGGAAGCCGGTGAGGGTGGTCGTCTCCGGCACCGAGACCACCTTGTCGTTGTGGCAGCCGAAGCAGAGGGCGTAGTTCTTCGGGTCGTAGGGCGAGTAGAAGGTGGCCGGGTAGGGCGCGACCAGCAGCCGGAAGTTCTGGCTGCCGTGGGGCCGGTGGCAGGCGGAGCAGTCCTTGGCCCGCACCGGCTCGTGCCACACCTTGTGCTCGGCCAGCCACTTCTTGTAGTTGGTCATGACCCGGCCGTCGGCCGCGACCATCCCGTCCTTCGAGTGGCAGTTCACGCAGAGGTCGAAGGGGAGCTGGATCAGGAGCCGGTCCACGTTGGCGGCGTGGGGGTTGTGGCAGTTGGCGCAGCGCTCGCCGGTGGTGAGCGCGTCGTGCTTCACCTTCGCCGTCGCCATCTGCTCCTTGATCCCCTTGTGGCAGTTGGTGCAGAGCACCACCATGTCGGCGACCAGGAGCTTCTTCTCGGTCGCGTTGTGGGGGTTGTGGCAGTTGGTGCAGGCCTCGACCGCCGGCCGGTGCTTCACCTTGCGGGCCATGATCCCCTGGAACTCCTCGTGGCAGGAGTAGCAGAGCTCGTTGATCCCCATGGTGATGGGGCCGGGGTTCTTGGCGTCGTTCCGCACGTGGCAGAGGGAGCAGTCGCCCGCCTCGTACGGCGCGTGCGACCACTTGATGTTGGGCCCCGGCGGGAAGGGGGCGACGGCCGCGCCGCGCCGCGTCGGCGCCTGCTGCACCTCGGTCTTCATCGGCGCCGAGCGCGCGGTGGCGGCGGCGAGGAGCAGCGGCACTGCGAGGAACCGACCGAGACTGGAGAGCCGCATGGTCATCACGTTCCGCTCCGTGGGCGACCGCGCGGACCCCCGCCCCTCGCCCGAAAGTTGGTCCCGCGTGTGAGTCAATCCTGCTCCCGGCCGGGTGGCCCGACCTTGATCGTCGACAACCGGTATCGGTGGTCGCCGCGGGACGCGCCTACTGGAGCAGCTTCCGCTTCCGCGAGTTGTGCGGGTTGTGGCAGCCGGTGCAGGTCCCCCGGGTGGTGTGGGTCCCGCGCTCGATCCGGACGGGGGCCTTGCCGTTGAACTCGTCGTGGCAGCCCAGGCAGGTCTCGTTGGTCACGGCCGCGGGGCCCGGATCGCGCGGATCGTTCCGGGCGTGGCAGGTGTCGCACGCCCCCGCCTCGTAGGGACCGTGGACGACGACCGCCTCGTCCTTGGGGATGGGGGCGAGCCGCGAGCCGGCGCGCGCCGGGCGGGGGGAGAGGGTGGCGGCGAGGGCGACGGCGAGGACGGGCGCGGCGAGGCGCATCGGGCGTGACTCCGGGTGAGGTCCGCAGGATGAGACGGCGAGTGCGATCCGGCCACTCTACTTCTCCCGCCGGGCGGCCGCCGTCAAGAAACGGTCGGGCGTCGCGGCGGCCGGCCGCCCTCCCCTCCCCGGCGGCCGGGCCCGGCGGCCGAAAACTTGCGCCGGCCGGGAACCGGGGCAGAGTGCACCATCGGGCGATAGCGCCCGGAAGCGGCCGCCCGCGGGCGGCCCTCCGGGCGGGGAGCGGCGGGTGGCGCGGGGTCGGAACCGGCGGACGGTGGACAGGGATCCCGCGGCCTCGCGGCGCCGCTGGCGGCGTGGCGTGGGGCTCGCCCTGCCGACGCTCGGGCTCCTCGCTGCCCTCGGCGCCGCCGCCCTCCTCGCCTGGAGGGTCGGGGTCCAGGGGCCGGCGTTCCGGCTGCGGGCGATCCGCTTCCAGGGGCTCGCCCAGGTGACGCCGGAGGCGCTCCTCGAGCTCTCGCCGGTCCACGTCGGGGACCCCCTGGCGCTCGCCGACCTGGCGGCGATGGAGCGGGCGCTCCTCCGGAACCCGTGGGTGGCGCGGGCGTCGATCGAGCGGCGCCTCCTCCCGCCGGCGCTCGAGGTGACCGTCGTCGAGCGGCAGGCGGCGGCCCTCGTCGATCTCGACGGCCTCTACCTCGCGGACGGCGCCGGGCAGGTCTTCAAGCGGGCGGCCCCGGGCGACGGCCTCGACCTGCCGGTCGTCACCGGCATCGGCCGGGAGGCCTGGTCGGAGCGGCGCGACGACGCGCAGGCGGTGCTCCGGGCGGCCCTGGCCCTCGCCGGTCGCTGGCGGGAGCTCGGGCTCGACCGGCGCGCGCCCATCTCCGAGATCCACGTCGATCCCGACGCCGGGGTGACGGTCTTCGCCGGGGAGGACGGCCTCGAGATCCGGCTCGGCCAGGGCGACCTGCCCGCGAAGCTGGGCCGGCTCGGGCAGGTGCTGGCGGCGCTCGCCGCCGAGGGGCGGCGGGGAGAGATCATCCACCTCGACAACCGGCGCCACCCGGACTGGGTGGCGGTCCGGATCGCGGGGGCGAAGCGTGGCGACGCCGAGGGGCGCTCGCCGGTGGCGGTGGGCCCGAGAGGGCCCTGAGCGACACGACGGGGCGTGGGCGCGACGCGCCGCTCGCCCGGAGGTGGTCATGGCGAAGAGCGGAGAGATCCTCGTCGGCCTCGACATCGGCACGACCAAGATCTGCGCCATCGTCGGCGAGGTGACCGACGAGGGGATCGACATCATCGGGGTCGGCACGCACCCGTCGAAGGGGCTGCGCAAGGGGGTGGTGGTCAACATCGACGCCACCGTCGCGTCGATCAAGCGCGCGATCGAGGAGGCGGAGCACATGGCGGGGTGCGAGATCACCACCGTCTACACCGGCATCGCCGGCGGCCACATCAAGGCCCTCCCCTCCCACGGGGTGGTCGCGGTGAAGGACAAGGAGGTGCGGGCCAACGACGTCGACCGGGTGATCGAGCAGGCCAAGGCGGTCGCCATCCCCCTCGACCGCGAGGTGATCCACGTCCTGCCCCAGGAGTTCATCGTCGACGACCAGGACGGGGTGAAGGATCCCATCGGCATGAGCGGGGTCCGGCTGGAGGCGAAGGCGCTGATCGTCACCGGCGCCGTCTCCTCGGCGCAGAACATCGTGAAGTGCGCCCAGCGGACCGGCCTCAACGTCGCCGACATCGTCCTCCAGCCGCTCGCCTCCTCGCTGGCCACCCTCTCCGAGGACGAGAAGGAGCTGGGGGTCTGCCTGGTCGACATCGGCGGCGGGACGACCGACATCGCCATCTTCCACGACGGCGCCATCCGCCACACCTCGGTCATCTCGCTCGGCGGCAACCACGTCACCAACGACGTGGCGGTCGGCCTGCGCACCCCGATCCACGAGGCGGAGCGGATCAAGCGCGCCTTCGGCTGCGCCATGACCCAGGCGGTCGACAAGTCGGAGACCATCGAGGTGCCGAGCGTCGGCGGGCAGCCGCCGCGGGTGCTCTCGCGCCACATCCTCGCCGAGATCATCGAGCCGCGGGTCGAGGAGATCTTCATGCTCGTGCAGCACGAGATCCAGCGCTGCGGCATGGAGGAGGTGCTCGCGTCGGGGGTGGTGATCACCGGGGGCTCGACGCTCCTCGACCGGATGCCGGAGATGGCCGAGTCGGTGCTGGGCGTCCCGGTCCGCCGGGGGCTGCCCCGCTCGATCGGCGGCCTGGTCGACGTGGTGAAGAGCCCGATCTTCGCGACCGCCGTCGGGCTGGTGATCTACGGCGCCCGGCAGCGGGCCGGGAGCCCCTACTTCCGGATCCGCGAGGAGAACGTCTACCGGAAGGTCAAGACGCGCATGAAGGAGTGGCTCGGAGAGATCTTCTAGCCGCGGGGGCGAGCACCATGATCGAGTACACGGATCGGTCGGACGCGGCGAAGATCAAGGTCATCGGCGTCGGCGGCGGGGGCGGCAACGCCCTCAACACGATGGTCGCGGCCGGGCTGGAGGGCGTGGAGTTCATCGCCGCCAACACCGACCGGCAGGCGCTGGCGGCGAACCGCGCCGCCCACAAGCTGCCGCTCGGCCAGAGCACCTCGCGGGGGCTCGGCGCCGGGGCGAACCCGGAGGTGGGGCGGCAGGCCGCCCTGGAGGCGCGCGAGCAGCTCCTCGAGGCGCTGCAGGGCGCCGACATGGTCTTCGTCACCGCCGGGATGGGCGGCGGGACCGGCACCGGGGGCGCGCCGGTGGTCGCCGACCTCGCCCGCCAGGTCGGCGCCCTCACCGTGGGGGTGGTCACCAAGCCCTTCGTCTTCGAGGGGAACCGGCGGCGGAAGCAGGCCGAGGCCGGGATCGCCGAGTTGAAGGCGGCGGTCGACACGCTCATCGTGATCCCGAACCAGCGCCTCCTCGCCGGCGCCGGCGAGGACCTGGCCCTCACCGACGCCTTCAAGCGGGCCGACGAGGTGCTGCTCCACGCCGTCCAGGGGATCAGCGACCTCATCAAGGTGAACGGGATCGTCAACGTCGACTTCGCCGACGTGCGGACCATCATGGCCTCGCAGGGGCTGGCGCTCATGGGCACCGGCCGGAGCGCCGGACCGAACCGGGCCACCGAGGCGATGCAGGCGGCCATCGGCTCGCCGCTCCTCGAGGACGTCTCGCTCGACGGCGCCACCGGCCTCCTGGTCAACATCACCGGCGGGGCCGGCCTGACCCTCCGCGAGGTGGACGCCGCGGTCTCGATGGCCCAGGCCGCGGCCGATCCCGACGCGAACATCATCTTCGGCTCGGTGATCGACGAGCGGCTCGGCGACGAGGTCACCATCACCGTGATCGCGACCGGCTTCGCCCCGCGCGACGGCGAGCGCCGCGCCGGCCCCGGCCGGAGCTTCTCGGTCGCCCCGGCCCCGGCGGCGGTCGCGATCCTGCCCGCCCCCGCGCCGT
>JAJXSQ010000151.1 GCA_021784495.1 Myxococcales bacterium
CGCCGGGAGGCCGCGCCGGCCGGGCCGCGCCGCGAGCACCGCGCGGACCATCCGGATCGGGGCGGTGGGCGCGGGCCGTTCGTCCCCGGCGACCGCAAGAAGGGGTACACCGGCCCTCGTCTCCCGGGGGACAAGGGGCCCCACCGGCCCCCCGCCGAGAAGAAGAGCCTCACCCACAACCCCTTCGCCGCCCTCGCCGCCAAGCTCGCCGAGGGCGCCGCGCCCTCGCCGGCCGCCGCGGCGGCGCCCGGGGAGCCGCCCGTCGAGACCCCCGAGCCGGTCGCAGCCGCCGCCCCCGAGCCGGCGCCGGCGCTGGAGGGCGCGCCCGCCACGCCGGCGGAGAGCTCGCAGAGCTGATCTCGAGGGGGCGCCGCGCCGCCCCGGCGAGCTCGCCCGGCCGATCTCGACGGGGCGCCGCCCCGGGGCCCGGGCCGCCGGCGCCGGCACCGATCCGCCCTCCGGCGTCGATCGACCGGCCCGATGACCATGGATCCGCACCGCGCTCCCTGGCCACCTTGACGCCGTCCCGGCTCCGCGCCGGGGCCTTGCGCAAGGAGAGCCGCCATGCGAGACGAGACCTCGGTTCGCCCCCGCCGCAGACACCTTGCACGGGGCGGCGCCGCCGGCTGCGCCGCCCTGCTGCTCGCGGCCTCCTGCGGGAAGGGCTCGTCGTCGAGCCCGCCCGCGGTCGTCCTCCAGCCGAACGCCAGGGTGCTCGACGCCGCCGCCGCGGGGGCGTTGACCGCCTACGACTTCACCTCGGGCGTCATCCAGCTCTCCTCGCTCGCCGGATCGCTCGCCGCGCTCTCGCCGGGCGACGTGATCGGGACGTCGCCGACCCCGGCGGCCCCCCACGGCTTCCTGCGCAAGGTGGTCTCCCTCGCCCCCGCCGCCGGCGGCGGGGTCACCGTCCAGACGACGCAGGCCCGGCTCGACGAGGCGATCAAGAACGGATCGCTCGCCCAGAAGTTCAGCCTCGACCCGAGCCACGCCCACCTGACGGCCCTCCAGTCCGGGGTGGGGCCGTTGCAGCCTTTGGGCCGCGCCCTCGTCGCCGGCGAACCGCGCTCCGGCGCCGGCTCCGGCTCGAGCGGCTTTGACATCCCGGTGAGCCTGACCGTCAGCGACATGGGGAGCAATCTGACGATCAACGGGGACGTGGCCTTCTTCGCCGGCCTGGACGTCGGCGCCAGCGTCGACATGTTCTGCGGCGTGGACGGAAACCCGTGCCTCGGGTTCCGGGCGGTGGCCGAGCTCGTCGACAACGCCAGCGTCCAGATCCAGGGGACCATCGCCGCGCAGCTGTCGAAGTCGATCCCCATCGCCACCCTCGACTTCGACCCCATCACCTTCTTCATCGGGCCCTGGCCGGTGGTGCTCGTCCCGCAGCTCACCGTCAGCCTCAACCTCAGCGGCACGGCGCAGGTCAGCTTCTCCTACTCCGCCTCGGCCGCCGGGCCGCAGTTCGCCTACGGGGCGGTCTGGGACAGCAGCAACGGCTGGCAGCCCCAGGACTCGAGCTCCGGCCCGACCTACTCCTCGGCCCTCCAGAACCTGAACGCCCAGCTCACGGTGGCCGCCAAGGTCCCGGTCCAGTTCGAGGTGCTCCTCTACGACGTCGTCGGGCCGATCTTCACCGTCTCCTTCGGGCTGGACGCCCTGTACCAGATCCCCCACGACCCGGTCTGGGAGATCGATGGGACCGTCGAGGCCGACTTCGGCATCACCCTGTCCCTCCCCATCCTGGGGAGCATGGGCACCTTCCAGACGGCGCTCCTCAAGGACAAGGTGGTCATCGCCAAGGCGCCCAACACCCCGCCGCAGATCACCATCGTCGCCCCCGCGAACGGCGGCTTCGTCAGCACCGCGCTCCCCGACGACGGCCTCGTCTACCTCCAGGCGACGACCTTCGACGACGAGGACGGGCCGAACTGCTGCACCGTGACCTGGTCGGCCACGAACGGCGGCGCCACCGCCACCGCCACCGGCGCCACCAACACCCTCGTCCTGACCGTCCCCGGGACCTACACCGTGACCGGGACCGCCGCCGACTCGGGCGGCCTCACCACCTCCGCGTCGGTCACGATCACCGCCGGCGCCCCGCCCGTCGCCGCCCGGGTCCTCCTCCCCAACACCGACTGCGCCAACCGCCTCCTCACCGGGATCCCGACGCTGCTCGAGGCCGACCCGGGGCCGGGGCTCACCGGCCTCCCCTTCTCCTGCACCTTCACGAGCGACGACCCGAACGACACCCAGTTCCCGCTCACCGTGGACCAGAACCACACGACGACCTACACCCAGTGCGAGCCGGGGAGCGCCGGCTGCTGCCAGGCGGAGGTGACCTTCGACACCGCCGGCCCGCGGAACGTCACGGTCGCCGTCACCCAGTACGCGGCCGACCTCGTCACCCCGACCGGCACGGGGACCGCGCAGCAGGCCGTCACCGTGACCACCCCCGCGATCGGGCCGCAGCCCGATCTCTTCGCCCCCGGCCCGACGAGCTGCACGCACCAGAGCCTCGGCGAGTTCAGCGGCTCGCTCACACTCTGGGCCTGGGTCTACGGCGGGCAGGCGCCCGTCACCACCGCCTGGAGCTTCCAGCCGCCCGCCTCCGGCTGCCCCGCGGTCCCGTTCACCCCCTCGTACGTCCCGGCCACGGTCTGCCTGATCGGCCAGCCGTGCCCCGCGCAGTACGTCGTCGCCGGACCGGCCATCGCGGCGCTCGGCACCGCCGCCTGCCCGGCGCTCTCGCCGGCCGGTCAGTACGGGACGCTCCGTTACACCGCCACCGACGCGAACGGGGCGACCGGGACCGACTTCTTCTGGCTCGCGCTCTTCAACGACACGGTCCTCTGAGCCGCGCCCTGGCAGGTCCGATCCCCCCCCCCGGCGAGCGGGGGGGGGCCGGAGCGGCGAAGGACCGGGCCGCGCCGGGATGGAGCCGGCCCCGGGACGCTCAGGGCGACCGGTCCGGGGCGGCGCGGGCGAGCCAGGCGACGAGCCCGAGCCGCGAGGCCACCCCGAGCCGGCGGAAGACGCTCGCGGCCTGGTTCGCCACGGTCCGCGGCGACGTCCCCCGCCGCCGCGCGATCTCCGCGTTGGAGTGGCCCGCCGCCATGAGGTGCGCGACCTCGGCCTGCGCCGGCGTCAGCTCGCGGTCGAGCGTCTCTCGGTCGCACGGCTCCGGACACTCGAGCAGCGCGAACGAGTCGCCGCCGACGTCGATCCGCCACGCCGCGCCGCCGCTCCCGATCGCGGGGACCGGCCGCTCCAGCCCTGCCGCGCCCTTCTCCGCTCGCGCCACCCGGCTCCTCCGACACTCCCAGTCCATGCGTCAGTTCACCACAGGATCGGCGCTGCCAGCCGCTCCGGCCACGCCCCTCCCGGGGAAGGTGCCGGAGGTCTTGGCGCGATGCGGCGCGACATCCTCGCGAGGCCCCATCTCCACCGCGGATCGGTCCGCTCGCCGCGGCCCGGGCGCAGCCCCTCTCGGGCGGGGGCGCGACGGACGGGGAGGCGGCCGCGGAGGGGCCGCCGTGCTAGGGATCTCGGATGGTTCCGTTCGGCAGGACCGCCGCCATCTTCGACGTCGACGACTCGCTCCTCGACGGCAACGCGGGGACCATCTTCACCTGGTACCTCTACCGCGAGAAGGTCATGCGCCCCGAGGTCCGGTCGCGCATTCCCCGGGTGATCTACGACTACGCCCGCCACCGGCTCGGGGAGCTCGACATGGTCGAGCTCGGATCGCGCTGCCACCAGGGGCTCCGCGCCGACGAGCTCAAGGCGCACGCCCACCTCTGCTTCGAGCGCCACCTCCGCAAGCGGATCACCTCGGGCGCGCTCCGCCAGCTCCGCCGGCACCTCCTCTCCGGCCACTTCGTCCTGCTCGCCTCCGGCTCTCCCCAGTACGTCATCGACGAGCTGGGCGCCCACCTCCGGGCCCACGCCGCGATCGGCACCCGGACCCGGATCGTCGACGGGCGGGCGACCGATCAGATCGTCCCGCCGGTCGTCTTCCGCGACGGGAAGCGGGAGGCAGTCGAGAGGGCCTGCGAGCGGTGGGATCTGGACCTGTCGCGGAGCTGGCTCTACTCGGACTCACCGGCCGACGAGCCGCTCTTCGAGGCGGTCGGCCACCCGGTCGTGGTGAACCCTCGCCCCGCCTTCCGCGCCGAGGCCGAGCGGAGGGGGTGGCCGGTCGTCGCCTGGGCGGACCGGAGCCGGCCCGGCGCCGACGCCGAGGGAGCCGACGAGTGGGGGAGCTGGGACGGGTGACGGCGGCGGCAGGGAGCCGATCTAGACTGGACCGGCCCCGCCCAGCAGCGGGCCGAAGCGCCGCATCAGCTCGGCCCGGGAGACGCAGCCCAGCTTGCGGCGCGCCGCCTCGAGGTGCGACGAGACCGCCGACGGCGAGAGGCCGAGCTGGTAGCCGATGAGCTTGTTCTGGTACCCCATGGCCGCGAACGCCAGGACCGACCGCTGGCGCTCGGTGAGCCTCCTCGGGTCGGCCACGCCTGGCGAGTTCCGCCGGGCGAGCAGGTAGCGCTTTCCGTCGGAGTCGCACTGGTCGACGAGCGACCACCTCCCCTCCACGAGCCCTCGCCAGAGCCCCAGCGCCTCCTCGGGATCGACCCGGCGCAGGGGGCCGCGCGCTCGCTCCATGCGCCTGACCGCATCGGCGAGGCTGCGGCGGGCCTGCTCCGGCCGTGCGCCCCCCTCCGCGTCGAGCACCCGACCCCGGGGATCGAGGACCGCCTCGAGCGGCGCGCCCGGCGACGGCCCGGGCCGTTCGCCGCGAAGAGCCCGCCGCAGGCGGAGGCTCGCGCCGAGGTGCGCGGCGAAGAGCGTCAGCTGGTGCAGCGTGCGCGCCGGCAGGCGCTCCTCCCCGGTCGGGAGGGCGCTCGAGATGAGGACCGTTCCCCCGTCCGGTCCGCTGCCGAAGATTCCGAGGGCATCCCCGACCCCGAGATGGCGGAGGAGGGAGCGTTGGTGGGCGAGGAGCCCCCTGCCTCGGGCGATGCGCCTCCCCACGTACTCCACCGGGGGGGTCGGCGCCCAGAGCAGCCGGGTCGCCTCGGCAGGAGCGTGCCGGGCGAACCGCTCGCTCTGCCTCACCATCTGCCTGAACTGGGCGAGCGTGAGCGCCCCGGCCACCGCCTCCTCCTCGACGACCCGAGACCCGTCCGGGGAGAGGCGATAGATCTGGCCGAAGAAGCCCGGTCCGGCGTCGAGTGGCGCCAGGGTCTCGAGGATGGAGGAGAGCCACGCCCGGTCGTCCTCGCCCCCCTGGTAGCAGGCCTCCACCGCGCGGATGGCGTCGAACCTCGTGCCGCGAGCCATGCAGCCCCCTCGCGCTTCACTTTCGGTCCGATATCATCCGGAGGCGCATCGCGCCACACCCCGACGGGCGCTCCCCAACCAGGTGGCGGGCGCTCCGTGGGGAGCGGGTCGAGGGAGGGCCCCTCAGGGGATGCGGAACAGCCGCCGCGCGTTCGCTCCGGTCACGTCGGCCACCTCCTCGACGGTGCCGCCCCAGATCTGCGCCACCTGGTTCGCCACCAGCCGCACGTTGGCCGGCTCGTTGCGCCGGCCCCGGAGCGGCACCGGCGCGAGGTACGGGGAGTCGGTCTCGACGAGGAGCCGGTCGCGGGGTACCGCGGCGACGGCCTCCCGGATCGCCCCGGCCGTCCGGAAGGTGACGATGCCGGCGACCGAGACGTACAGGCCGAGATCGAGGTAGGCGCGCGCCGCCGCGGCGTCGCCGGTGAAGCAGTGGATCACCCCGCCCGGCGCCGGCAGCCCCTCCTCGCGCAGGATGGCGAGGCACCGCTCCTCGGCCTCGCGGACG
>JAJXSQ010000152.1 GCA_021784495.1 Myxococcales bacterium
GGCCCGGCGGAGCGACGCCGGTCCGGCCGCCGGCGACGGTCGCGCGCCGCCCCACGCGTCGCCGTCGGTCCGGCGGGCCGCGCGAGAGCTCGGCGTGGACCTCGCGCGGGTCCCCGGCTCCGGGCCGCGCGGGCGGATCCTGGCGGCCGACGTCACCGCGTTCGTGAAGCGGGCGATGACCGAGCCGGTGTCGGTGCCCGCCGGCCGCGGGCTCGACCTCCTCCCCTGGCCCGCGGTCGACTTCGCGCGCTTCGGGCCGGTCGAGACCCGGCCGCTCTCGCGGATCCGCAGGCTCTCGGCCGCGAACCTCGCCCGCAACTGGGCGATGATCCCCCACGTCACCCAGTTCGACGAGGCGGACATCACCGAGCTCGAGGCGCTCCGGGTCCGGCTCAACGCCGAGCGGGGCGCGGAGGGGCCGAAGCTCACCCTCCTCGCCTTCCTGGTGAGGGCCTGCGCCGCGGCGCTGCTCCGCTTCCCGGAGCTCAACGCCTCGCTCGACGGCGACGCGCTGGTGCTCAAGCGCTACGTCCACGTCGGCTTCGCGGCCGACACGCCGGGGGGGCTCGTCGTCCCGGTGGTGCGCGACGCCGACCGGAAGGGGGTGGTCGAGCTGGCCGGCGAGCTGGCGGCGCTGGCGGCGCGCGCCCGCGAGGGGAAGCTCGCGCCGGCCGACGTGCAGGGCGGGACCTTCACCGTCTCCAGCCTCGGCGGGATCGGGGGGACCGCCTTCACCCCGATCGTGAACGCCCCCGAGGTCGCCATCCTCGGCGTGTCGCGGGCCCGGACGGCGCCGGTCTGGGACGGCGAGCGGTTCGCGCCGCGCCTCCTCCTGCCGCTCTCGCTCTCCTACGACCACCGGGTGGTCGACGGCGCGCTCGGCGCGCGCTTCACCGCCCACCTCGCCGGGCTGCTCTCCGACCTCCGGCGCGCGCTGCTGTGAGGGGCGGGGCGGGCCCCCGCCCCCTAAACCCGGCTCAGCCCTCCGCGGCGACGCCGAGCGACCCCTCGACGGCGGCGAGGGAGGGCACCGCGACCGGCGCCGGCTCCTCCTCCGGCTCCTCGCCGTCGAGGACCCGGCGGGCCCGCGCGAGGTCGAGCTCCCCCTCCCAGCGCGAGACGGCGACCGAGGCGATCCCGTTCCCGATGAGGTTGGTGATGGCGCGCGCCTCGGACATGAAGCGGTCCACGCCGAGGAGGAGGGTGAGCCCCGCGACCGGGATGTTCCCCACCGCCGAGAGGGTCGCGGCGAGGGTGATGAAGCCGCCGCCGGTCACCGCGGCCGCGCCCTTGGAGGTGAGGAGGAGCACCGCCAGGATCTCGAGCTCCTGGCCGAGCGTCACCGGCGTGTTGGTCGCCTGGGCGATGAAGAGGGTCGCCAGGGTGAGGTAGATCGAGGTGCCGTCGAGGTTGAAGGAGTAGCCCATCGGCACGACCAGGCCGACGACCGGCTTCGAGCAGCCGAGCCGCTCCATCTTCCGCATCATGAGCGGGAGGGCCGACTCGGAGGAGGAGGTCCCGAGGACGACCAGGATCTCCTCCCGGATGTAGCGGAGGAACTTCAGGATCCCGATCCCGGCCACCCGGGCGACGAGCCCGAGCACCAGGAAGACGAAGAGGACGCTCGTCGCGTAGAAGGAGCCGACCAGCTTCCCCAGGGAGAGGAGCGAGGCGATCCCGTAGTTCCCCACCGTGAAGGCCATGGCACCGAAGGCGCCGAGCGGGGCGAGCCGCATGACGATGCCGACGATCCGGAAGAGGATCGCCGAGAGCCCCTCGACGAAGTGGAGGACCGGCGCCCCCGCCTCGCGGATGGCGGCGAGGGCCACCCCGAAGAGGACCGAGAAGAGGAGGACCTGGAGGATGTCGCCCTTGGCGAAGGCGTCGGCGACGTCCTTGGGGATGACGTTCATCGCGAAGTCGATCGCCGACAGGTGGTGCGACGGGTTGGTGTAGCTGGCGATCGCCCGGGTGTCGAGCGCGGCCGGGTCGACGTTCATCCCCGCGCCCGGGGCGAGCCAGGAGCCGACCCCGAGCCCGATCACCAGCGCCGCGGTGGAGAGCACCTCGAAGTAGACGATCCCCTTCAGCCCGACCCGCCCGACCTTCTTCAGGTCTCCCATCTTGGCGATGCCGGTCACCACCGTCGTGAAGACGATCGGCGCGATGAGCATCTTGACCAGCTTGATGAAGCCGTCGCCGAGCGGCTTGAAGCTCCGGGCCGGGCCCGGGAAGAAGTGGCCGACCAGCGCGCCGACGATCACCGCGGCGATCACCTGGGCGTAGAGGCTGCGGGCGAGTCGCTTCATCGTGTCTCCTGCCGGACGCCGCGCCGCGGGCCTGGCGAAGGGCGAGCCTCCTGGCGCGGCGCGCCAGCAAGCCCCCGGGGTTCGTGCCCTTTCGGACGAAGCAACAAAAATGCCCGCGACCCCGATCCGCGCAAGGTGCCGGAGTCGCTCGGGGAGCGCCCGCGGCGAGCCGACGTGGCGGGCGGCGAAGGGGTATTCCGCCGGCGATGGCGGAGGGGCGAGCCGGCGCGGAACCCGTGGGATCCCCGCCACCTGCGCGGGCTTGCCGCCCGGCATGCGCATGCCGCGTGGCATGCCCCTTCGGACGGCGACCGGTCAGGTCCGGTACGACTTGAGCCGCTTGGAGAGCGCCGACTGGGTCACCCCGAGGAGGCGCGCGGCGATCGTCTGGTTGCCGCCCGCGCGCGCCATCGCCTCCTCGACCAGGAGGCGGAGCGCCTCGTCGAAGCCGGGGAGCCGATCGATCCCGGCGAACGGGTTCCGCTCGTCGGCCTGCCCGCCGGTCGCCTCCGACGGCCGGCGGCCGATCGCCTGGACGAAGGCCTCCATCGAGAGGACGCGCTCCTGGTGGACGCTCACCGCGTCGAAGACCATCGCCTCGAGCTCCCGGACGTTCCCCGGGAAGTCGTGGGTGGCGAGGAGCTGGACGAGCTGGCGGGGCGGGGTCGGCTTCGGCTTGCCGAGCGAGCGGGCCGCCTCGGCGAGGAAGTGGTCGAGGAGCAGGGGGAGGTCGTCCCGTCGCTCGCGGAGCGGCGGGACCCGCACCCGGTGGGTCCGCAGGCGGTAGTAGAGGTCGCGGCGGAAGGCGCCGGTCCGCTCCTTCGCGGCGAGGTCCTGGTGGGTGGCCACGACCACCCGGACGTCGACCCGGCGGGGCCGGTCGCTGCCGAGCGGGAAGTACTCCCCCTCCTGGAGGAAGCGGAGGAGCTTCACCTGGGAGGGGATCGAGAGGTCGCCGATCTCGTCGAGGAAGAGGGTGCCGCCGGCCGCCTCCTCGACCATCCCGCGCCGCGCCTGGTCGGCGCCGGTGAAGGCGCCGCGGAGGTGGCCGAAGAGGGTGTCGGCGAAGACCGCGTCGTCGAGGCCGGCGACGTTCACCGCGACCAGCTTCCCGGTCCGGCCGGAGAGCCGGTGGGCCGCCGCCGCGATGAGCTCCTTGCCCACCCCGCTCTCCCCGGTGACCAGGAGCGGCTGCGGGCTCGGCGCCACCGCCTCGACGTAGGAGAAGAGCGTCCGCATGGTCGGGTCGCGGGTGACCACCTCGGCGAAGGCCTCCGGGTGGCGGAGCTCGCCGGTGAGGAGCCGGCTCGACACCTCGAGGTTCTCGCGCTGGAGCTCGACGAAGCGGACGGCGCGCAGGACGGCGGCGATGAGCCGGTCCTCCTCCTCGGTCTTCACGTGGTAGTCGAACGCGCCCATCCGGATGCAGCGGACCGCGGTCTCGATCTGGGCGAGGCCGCTCGTCACGATCACCACCACCCCGGGGTGCTCGGCGGCGATCCGGGCCAGGAGCTCCTCGCCCGAGAGGTGGGGCATGGTGAGGTCGAGGAGCACGACGCCGATGTCGTCGCCGGCCAGGATCTCGAGGGCGGTGCGCGGGTCGGGGCAGGTCACGACGTTCCGGATCCCCGCCGAGCGCTCCAGCGTGAGCGAGAGCGAGCGGAGCCAGGCCGCCTCGTCGTCGACGAGCAGGATCCGGAAGGCCGGCGCGCCGCGATCGGTCACGCCGAGGCCTCGGGGATCGCGGGGAGGCGCAGCGTCGCCACCGTGCCGACCCCGGGGGTCGACGCGAACCCGAGCGCGCCGCCGTGCTCCTCGACGATCCCCGCGGAGACCGAGAGGCCGAGCCCGGTGCCGCCGGTCTCGCGCTTGGTGGTGAAGAACGGGTCGGTGACCCGCGGCAGGTCCTCGGGGCGGATGCCCACCCCCTCGTCGCGGACCTCGAGCACCACCTGCCCGGCGGCCGGGTCGGCGCGGGTCGCGAGCGCCACCCCGCGCTCCGGGCCGGGGAGCGCCTCGCAGGCGTTGAGGAGGAGGTTCACGACCACCTGCTCGATGCGCTGGGCGTCGGCCCGGACCCGCGGGAGCCCGTCGGCGAGCGAGACCTCGAAGCGGCCGGTGCCGTGCCGGATGCGGGCGTCGACCAGCCGCACCGCCGCGCGGGCGACGTCGTTCAGGTCGATCGGGGCCAGGCGCGGCGAGTCCTCCCGCCGCGCGAAGTCCTTCAGGTCCTCGACGATCCGCTTGATGCGCCGGCTGCCGGCCGCCATCTCGTCGAGCATGAGCGGGATCTCGACGCGCATCCGCGCGTAGGGGATGCCGGCCAGGGCGAGGTCGTCGGTCGCGCCGCCCGCGTCGAGCGACTCCAGCGCGTCGAGGAACGCGGCCCGCAGGATCGGCATGTTGAGGAGGATGAAGCCGTTCGGGTTGTTCACCTCGTGCGCCACGCCGGCGACCAGGACGCCGAGGGCCGCGAGCTTGTCGGCCTGGACGAGCTGCCGCTGCTGCAGGAGGAGGGTCGCCGCGGCGCGCTCGCGCTCCGCCATCTCCCGCGCCAGCGACGCCGTCCGCTGCGCGACCAGCCCCTGCAGCGATCGCGACCAGAGCACCGTGCCGCCGAGGACGAGGAGGAGCGGGAGCGCGACCATCGCCACCCAGCGGGCCACGGTGGGCCAGGGCGTCCGCGGCTGCTCGAGCACCCCCAGCCACCGGGCCCGGATCGCCTCGTAGCGGCCGGTCTGCTTGAGGATGGCGAGCCCCTCGGAGAAGCGCGAGAGGAGCTCGGTGTCGCCCCGGCGCACCGCGTAGCCGTACCGCTCGGTGGTGACGTTCTGGGCGACCGGGACCACGTTGGTGAGCCCGAGCTCCCGGATCAGGTAGAGCCCGGGGAGCTCCGCCACCGCGACGTAGTCGCCCTGGCCCGAGGCGAGCAGGCGCAGGGCGTCGGCGGGCGTGGCGGTGCGGATCAGGTCGGAGCCGAACCCCCGCGCGGTCAGGATCTCGTCGAGGATCCCGCCGCCGAAGACGACCACCCGCTTCCCCCGGAGGGCGTCGAGGGAGGCGACGGGCGGGGTGCCGCGGCGGGCGAAGATGGCGTGGTGCACCAGCGCGTGGGGGGGCGCGAAGTCGAGGACCCGCGCCCGGGCGGCCGACCAGGAGATCCCCTGGAGCAGGTCGATCTCGCCGCGCGCCAGCGCCGCCCGCATCTCCGACCAGGAGCCGAACCGGAACTCGAGGTCGATCCCCATCACCTCGGCGATGGCGCGGGTCAGGTCGACGTTGAAGCCGGCCGGCTGGCCGCTCCGATCGAGGAACTCGTAGGGCGGGTAGGCGGGATCGGCGCCCACGACGATCCGGGTGCGGGGCGCGGGGGCGCCCCCGCGGGGCGCCTCGGCCGGCGGCGGTTCGGCGGCGGGCGCGGACGGCGCGCTGGCGGCCAGGAGCCCGGCGGCGAGGAGGGGGAGGACGAGGCGCGGCGAGCCGCCCATGAGCGGTCCACCGTACGCGAGGCGCGGTCGCGCGCCAAGGCGCG
>JAJXSQ010000153.1 GCA_021784495.1 Myxococcales bacterium
CGAAGTCGGCGGGTCCGACGGCGAGGTCCGCGGCGCGCGCCGGCGCCCAGCCGTCGAGCCGGCGGGTGAGCTCCAGGAGCGCCGCGTCCCCGCGGGCCCGCACCTCGGCGACGATGGCGGCCGCCCCCTCGCGGACCGGCGCCTCGTCCTGGTCCGAGCCGCGGGCGCAGACCCGGGCCCAGGCCCCGGCGAAGGAGGGATCGGTGGTGGCGAGCGTCTGCACGGGTGACCTCGGCGGAGGCCCGGTTCATACCGCATCGCCCGCGGCGAGGCGAGGGCGCGCCTGCTAGAGTCGCCGCATGAATCCGCGCACCGACCTGTGGCTCCAGAACCTCGTCGACGAGCGCGACGGCGCCGCGCTCTACGAGGGGCTCGCCCGCCACGAGCGCGACGCCGCCAAGGCCGCCTCCTTCCGCGAGCTGGCCCTGGCCGAGCGGCGCCACGCCGAGCTCTGGCAGCGCAAGCTCGAGCGGGAGGGGGTGACGCCGCCGCCGGATCGCCCCTCCTCGCGGATCCGGGCGCTCATCTGGCTCGCCCGCCGGCTCGGGAGCGACGCCGTCGTCCCGATGATCCTCGACGCCGAGGCGGGCGACGCCGACAAGTACGACGCGCAGGGGGGCGACGCGACGGCCATCGCCGCCGAGGAGCGGGCCCACCGGGTGGTGCTCGCCGGGATGGGCGAGGGGAAGCCGACCGACGCCCGCGGCCTCATCGCCGTGCGCGAGCGCTGGCACGGCGCGAGCGGCCGCGCCGGCTCGATCCGGGCGGCGATCTTCGGGATGAACGACGGCCTCCTCTCCAACCTCTCCCTCATCCTCGGGGTGGCCGGCGCCGGGGTCGAGCCGCACGCGGTGGTGGTCACCGGCCTCGCCGGCGTGCTCGCCGGCGCCTTCTCCATGGCCGCCGGCGAGTACACCTCGGTGGCCAGCCAGCGCGACCTGCTCGCGCGCCAGGTGGCGCTGGAGGAGCGGGAGATCGAGGAGGCGCCGGAGGAGGAGGCGGCCGAGCTCGCCCTCATCTTCAAGGGCAAGGGGCTCTCCACCGAGCAGGCCAGCCGGACCGCCGCCGAGCTGCTCAAGAACCCGGCGGCGGCGGCCGACACCCTGGTGCGCGAGGAGCTCGGGCTCGACCCGGACGACCTCGGCTCCCCCGGCGGCGCCGCCCTCTCCTCCTTCGCCATGTTCGCGCTCGGCGCCGCCATCCCGGTGGTCCCCTTCCTGGTGACCTCCGGGGCGGCCGCGGTCGCCGCGAGCGTGGCGCTCGCCTTCGGCGTCCTCGCCGGCGTCGGCGGGCTCGTCGGCTTCCTCGCCGGGACCGGGGTGGTCCGCTCGTCGCTCCGGATGGTCGGGCTCGCGGCGCTCGCCGCCGGGGTCACCTACGCCGTCGGCCGCGGGATCGGCGCCGCCGTCCGCTGACGCCGCGCGCGGCGGGGCCGGCCGCGGCGGGCCCTCAGGCGGGAGGGAGCGCGCCGGCCAGCGCCGCGCGCACCGCGGCCCGCAGCCGGTCGACGTCGCCCACCGCGAGCCCCCGCGTCGGGATCGGCGCGAGGATCCGGACCCGGATCCGGGCGCGGTGGACCGCGAGCCGGTCCGGGGGGAGGGCGCGGCCGGCCCCCTCGATCGCCACCGGGACGATGGGCACGCCGGCCTCGATCGCCAGCTTGAAGGGGCCGGCCTTGAAGGGCCGGAGCTCGCCGCCGCGACTCCTCGTCCCCTCGGCGAAGAGCCCCACCGGGATCCCGCGGTCCAGGTACCGGCGCATCCGCGCCAGCGCGCGCCGCCCGCTCGCCCGGTCGCCGCGCCGGACCGGGACGTAGCCGGCGAGGCGGAAGGCCCAGCCGAGCCAGGGGACGGCGAAGACCGACCGCTTGCCGATCCACTTCATGTTGCGCGGCAGGAAGGCGACCGCCAGCGCGTCGACGAGCGAGCGGTGGTTCGGGACGACGACGAAGGTCGCGGGCGGCGGCGGGAGCGCCCCCTCGAGCTCCACCCGCCAGAGCGGCGAGGTCCGGATGAAGACCGTCCCGAGGCGGCGCAGCGCCTCGCTCACCGCCATCCGGTCCGGGTCGAAGGGCGCGGTGGCCGCGAAGACGGCCAGCGCCAGCGGGAAGCTGGTGGCCAGGACCGCCGCCGCGAGCAGGTAGGCGGCCGGGATCGCGAGGCGGCGCACGCGGCCAGCCTACCGCGACGGCCCGGCCGCCGGGGCGGCCGCTACCAGTCGCGCTCCGCCACCAGCGCGGCGAGCTCGCGCTCCACCAGCCGGTCGTCGCCGAGGTTCAGCTCGAGGAGCCGGCGCAGGTGGGCCATCGACTCGAGGTCCATCTCGTCGGCCTTCACCCCGAGCCGGCGGCCGGCGACGTGGGCGATCTCGCCGTCCATCCGCACCTGCGCCTCCTCGCCGAGCGGGATGACGAGGGTGCAGGTCGTCCCCGGGGCGACGCGCCGGTCGGCGAGGAGCTCCACCAGCGCCCCCTTGATCGACAGGTCGAGCAGCGCGCACCCGAGCCGCGCGACCTTGAGGTCCAGCGTCGCCTCGCCCTGGAACGAGATCCGCGTGAAGCGCCGCCGCCGCGGCCCCGCCGTGTCGCCCATCCGACCTCCTCGCGCCGCCCGGGGCGAGCGTACCGCCGCCGCCTCCTCCGGCGCCACCCGGGGTCCGGGGACCCCACCGGAGCCTCGCCGGCGCCGCCCGGACCGGGCAGGCTCCCCCGCCGTGACCACCGCCCTCCTCGCCCTGCTGCTCTCCGCCACCGCCGTCTCGCCGCGCGCCGCGATCGCCACCGCCCACCCCCTCGCCAGCGAGGCCGGGGCCGAGGTGCTGCGCGCCGGGGGCAACGCCGTCGACGCCGCGGTCGCGGCGGCGCTCGCCCTGGCGGTGGTCCAGGGCGAGAGCTCCGGGCTGGGCGGCGGCGGCTTCGCCCTGGTCTGGCTGGCGCGCGAGCGCCGGATGGTGGCGCTCGACTTCCGCGAGACGGCGCCGGCCGCCGCGACCCCGGGCATGTTCCTCGTCGGCGGCGCCCCCGATCCCGAGCGCTCGCTGCACGGCGGCCTCGCCGTGGCGGTCCCCGGGGCGGTGAAGGGGTACGCCGAGCTGGCCCGCCGCTTCGGCCGGCTCCCCTTCGCGCGGCTCGCCGAGCCGGCCGCCCGGATCGCGGCGGCCGGCTTCGCGGTCGGCCCGGCCCACGCCGAGGCGGCCGCGGCGCTGCGCGACTGCCTGGCCGCCGACCCGGCGGCGGCCCGCGAGTTCCTCGTCCCCGGCCCGGGCGGGCGGCTGCGCGCGCGGCGCCCCGGCGAGCGGCTCGTCCGCGCCGAGCTCGCGGCGACCCTGCGGCTCATCGGCCGCGATCCGGAGGCCTTCTACCGGGGCCCGCTCGCCGAGCGGATCGCCGCGGCCGACCGGGCCCGGGGCGGGATCCTCGCCGCCTCCGACCTCGCCGCCTACCGGACCCGCGAGCGGGCGCCGCTCTGGGGGAGCTACCGCGGGTACCGGATCGCCTCGATGCCGCCGCCGTCGGCCGGCGGGGCGATCGTCCTCGCCCTCCTCCAGGCGCTGGAGGCCGACGATCTCTCCGGCGGCTACCGGCCGGTCCCCTTCCTCCACGCCTTCGTCGAGGTGGAGAAGCGGCTCTTCGCGGCGCGGGCCGGCCTGCTCGCCGACCCCGACGCGGTGCCCGGCGCCGACGCCGCCGCGCGCCGCCTCGTCGACCCCGGGTTCGACCGGCGGCTCCGGGCCGAGGTCGGCCCCCGCGCCACCCCCTCGTCGGCGATCGCCGCGCCGGCGCCCGGGCGCGACGGCGGGAACCAGACCACCCACGTCTCGGTGGTCGACGCGGAGGGGAACGCGGTGGCGCTCACCACCACCGTCAACGCCCGCTTCGGCTCCTGCGTCGTGGTGCCGGGGACCGGCATCCTCCTCGACGACGAGATGGACGACTTCGACGCCGCGCCCGGCGCCCCGAACGGCTTCGGGCTGGTCGGGACCGGCCTGAACGGCGTCGCGCCGGGGAAGCGGCCGCTCTCCTCGATGGCGCCGACCATCGTCCTCGACGCCGGCGGGCGCGCCGTGCTCGCGGTCGGCTCGCCCGGCGGGTCGACCATCCCGAGCACCGTCGCCCAGGTGATCCTCCACGTCCTCGGCGACCGGATGCCGCTCGGCCAGGCGGTCGGGGCGCCCCGGATCCACCACCAGTGGCTCCCGGACGAGGTGCTGGTCGAGCCCTTCGGCCTCGACGCCGCCAGCGCCGCGGCCCTCGAGGCGCTCGGTCACCGGCTCGCGGCGAGCCCCCGCCCCTTCGGCAACCCGCAGGCGGCGGCCATCGACTGGGAGAGCGGGCTGCGCGAGGCGGCCAGCGAGCCGCGCGGCGAGGGGATCCCGGCGGCCCCCTGAGCCGGGGGTCCTTTCACTCGAGGTCGCCCTCCTCGCCGATCGCCCCGCGCCGGGGATCCTCCGCGTCGAGCTGGTCGTCGACCGGCGCCGGGGCCGCCGGCGCCCGCGCGCGCGTCCCCCGGCGGCGCGCGCGCGACGGCGCCGAGGAGAGGCTGAAGCGGTTCATCGTCACGCTGTGGGTGCAGATGGCGGAGAGCCGGTCGACGTCGAGGAACCAGGCCGGGAGGAAGGCCGGGCCGACGCAGAGCCCCTCGTCGATCAGGTGGCGGACGAGGGGCGCGTCGTCGACGCTCATCTTGCCGGCCAGGAAGGCGCGCACCAGGCCGAGGTCGCGCCGCTCCACCGCCGCCCGGATGAAGTTGAAGGTACGGCAGTAGCCGCGCTGGTAGGCCGCGTCCTTGGTGAAGGGCGCGCCGCCCTCGACCAGGCCGCCGCGGAAGACCCGCTCGCTCATCTGCGCCGCCCGCGGCGGGGGGAAGCGCGCGAGGAGGTAGCGGTAGACCTCCAGGAAGTCCGCCCCGCGCGCCGCCAGGTCGACGGCGATGGTCCGCTCGCCGAGCTCGATGTAGCGCTCGTCGGTGATCTGGCCGGTCAGGAACTCGGAGACGATGCCGCCCCCCTCCTGCGACTCGGTGGCGCCCGGGAGCCCGACCCCCAGGACCGGCAGCACCGGCTGGCGGAGCCCGTTGAGCGAGGTGAGGACGTGCCAGAGCCCCTCGTGGTGCGCGAGGGCCCGGACCTGCCGCTCGCTGAAGCGCGCCCCCTTGCGCAGGGTGATCCGGGTCGCGCCGGCGGCGGCGTTGGCGGTCAGGCGCGCGCGGACGACCACCTTCACCTGGCCGCCGAGCAGCGGGGCGCAGATCTCGGCCACCCGGACCGCCGCCTCCTCGGCCGAGAAGGTCGGCTCCTCGTCGCGCGCGCGCGGGCGCGCCGCCCAGAGCCGCGCGATCTCCAGATTGTCGGCGTCGTGGTCCGGGAAGCGGTCGCGCGGATCGCCGTAGAGCCGCCGCGACAGCTCGTGGAAGCGCCTCGTGCCGCGCGCCCCGAGCATCCGGGCGAGCGCGGCGAACTCGTCGCAGCGGCGCCGCAGCAACTCCTCGACCGGGTTCCGCCCGCGGAGCCGCCGGCGGATCTCGCCGAAGCGGCGGGCGGTCGCCTCGGGATCGAAGCCGAGCGGGGCGTACTCCGGCCGCGGCAGCTCGCGCGCCCCGGCGCGGAAGAACCGCTCGATCACCGACGGCGGCCAGTTGATGGCCCGGAGGACGCGGATGGGGCGCTGGGCCTGGAGGATCTCGTCGGAGATGGTCCGGAGGAGCTCGCGCGACACGCCGCCGAGCGTAGCACGCGCGGGTCCGCCGGCCGGCCGCAGGGCCGCCGCCCGC
>JAJXSQ010000154.1 GCA_021784495.1 Myxococcales bacterium
GCCGGCGGAAGGAGTCGGAGCGGACGTGCATCGCGGCGCACCAGGCGAGCTTGAAGGCCCAGGTCTTGAAAGCGGCCTCGCCGCGGAAGCCGCCGATGCCGCGCCAGAGGTCCTCGGCGAAGCGCGAGAAGGCCTCGGAGGCGTCGGCGTCGTGGCGCAGGATCGACCGCAGGTAGGCGAGGACGCGCGGTCCGAGCCCCTCGATCGCCACCGAAGCGGCGGCGCGGAGGTCGCGGGCGTGGAGGAGCTCCCGGACCCGCGCCTCGACCCTGCGCGCGATCTCGTCGTTCGGCACGGCGGCAGCTTAGCGCAGGGGGTGGGAGAACGGCGACCCGCCGAGGTCTCCGGGGCCCGGAGCGCGCCCGAGCCGCCTCTCCCGCGGACGGTGGGGCTCGTCGATCCGGCCCCTTGCGCGGCGAGGGGGTGAACGGAAGCCGCGGAGACCGGATCCTGGAAGGATCCGGTCCCCGCGCTCCCTGGCCCCCGCCACACGACCTCGCCTCCCCCCCCCCGACGTGGCGTTCCACGCCGGGCCGGCAGGGGAGAGAAAGTTCAAGCCTCCCGGATCGGCTCGCTCCGACGGGCCGGCGGTTCGTCGTCGCGCGCGGCGACGACGTAGTAGATGGTCCGCGGATCCAGCTCCCCGACGAGCAGCCGCGCCGCCTCGAGCGCGCCTCCGGAGGCGCCGGCGAAGGTCTCGTCGAGGATCGCCTCGATCTCGCGGCGGGAGGCGAGGCCGACCCAGCCCTTGGCCTCGGTTCGCCGGGCCGCCAGGTGGCCTCGCTCGAACCGCTGCGCGAGGACCGGCCAGAGCCGATCCGGCTCCGGGAACTCTCCGGTGACCGGGCGGGGGAGGGCGCAGGTGCGCGTCCGCCCCGGCCAGGCGAAGCCAGGATCGTACGGATCGCCGATGAAGACGCGGAGGTTCGCCATGTCGATCGCCACCTGCATGAGCATGGGCTATGGCGCCCCGGAGCGCCGGATGTGACAGCCAGCCGTGTCCCGCGAGCGCGGGACAGAGCGGGCCAGGCCTGGGGCCAGGCCCGGGTCCGGGGCGTCGCGAGGGAGAGTCTACGGGGGGGACGGACGCTCACCGCCCCGGGCGGCGGAGGAGCACGTAGAGCGCTCCGGCGCCGCCGTCGGCGGGGCGGGCCGTGGCGAAGGCGAGGATCGACCGGGCGAGCCGTCCGCTCGCGAGCCAGCCCCGGAGGGCCTCCCGGAGGACCGGGAGCTGGTCGCGGGAGTGGAGCCCCCGGCCGTGGACGACGACGACGCAGCGCTGGCCGGCGCCCCGGGCGGCGAGGAGGAAGCGCTCCACCGCGAGCCGCGCCTCCTCCCGGTTGAGGCCGTGGAGATCGAGCCGCCCCTCGACCGCGTGGTCGCCGCGGCGCAGGGCCCGCAGGATCCGCGAGTCGAGGCCGGCGACCCGGCCCGAGAGCTGCTCGTCGGTGCCGGAGAGCTCGAACGACGGCTCGCCCGGCCCCGGGCCGCGCAGGGGGTCGGCCTCGTCGAGCCCGGGGTGGGGCCCCGCCGGTGCGGGCGCCGGGGGGGCGGCGATCGCGGGGCCCGGCGCGACCGGTCGCGCGCCCCGGGTGGCCGCGGCCCAGAGCTCCTCCTCGGTCGGCTCCCGCGGGAGCGCCCGCGCGCCCTCTCCGGACGGATCGTCGAACGGCCGCCGCGCCACGGCTCGACTATAACCGGAGGACCGTGGACATCGAGATCGAGTGCCCCTGGTGCGGCGAGCTGGTGACGATCTTCGTCGATCCCGGCGGCGGCGCCGAGCAGCGCTACGTGGAGGACTGCCCGGTCTGCTGCCGGCCCTGGGAGGTGGCGGCCCTCGAGGAGGAGCCGGGCGGCTTCGCCGTCGGCGTGACCCGCGCCGGCGGGAACGACTGACGGCGCGCCGCGGCTAGAGGCCAGGGAGGCGCGGCAGCCTCCCGAGCTTCGTCCCCTTGAAGTAGCTCCCCCAGCCCTTCTTCATCCAGTGGCCGACCACCGGCAGGGGGATCAGCCGCTCGTGCCGGTCGTCGCGCTGGACGAAGGCGGCGCCGGTCCCGGTGTCCATGACGCAGAGGATCGACAGGTGCTCGAGGTAGCTCGCCGTCGCCGGCCGCCCGGCCTCCACGGCGGCGACGTTCTCGGCGGCCACCCGGGCCATCGCCTCGGCGAGGTGGCCCTGCTTGGCGCGCCACGCCGGCCCCTCGAGCGCCGCCGCGTCGCCGATCGCCCAGACGCCGGGGAACCCGGGCACCGCGCAGCCGGGGTCCACGGTCACGAAGCCGGCCGCGTTCACCGGCAGGCCGGAGCCCTTCACCACCGGGTGGCCGTCGCCCGCCGGGAGGAAGAGCGTCAGGTCGGCGTCGAGCCGGCCCCCGTCCTCGAAGCGCACCCCCCCGGCGTCGAAGCCGGTGATCTTCTTGCCGGCGCGCAGCTCGATCCCCAGCCGCCCGAACATCGCGACCGTCGCCGCGACCGCCTTCTTCCCCATCCGCTCGCCGGGGGACGGCATGGGCGCGAAGAAGGTGAGCGTGAACTTCTCGCGCAGCCCGCGCCGCCGCAGCAGGGTGTCGACGTTGAACATCATCTCGAAGACCGGCCCGCCGCGCACCGCCGAGCCGTCGCTGGGGTTGCCGCCGAAGCCCATCGCGATCCGGCCGGCCCCGCGCGCCAGGAGCGCGTCGAGCGCCGCCTGGAAGCGGGTGGTGGCGGCCGGGTCGCCGCCGATGGTCTGGGTGTGCTCGACGCCGGGCGGGCGCAGGCGGGCGCCGCCGAAGGCGATCACCAGGTGGTCCGCGTCGAGCCACTCGCCGCCGACGCGGGCGCGCCGGGCGGCCGGCTCGATCGCCTCCACCGCTCCCTGGCGGAAGGCGAAGCCGCGGCGCCGGGCCACCTCGGCGAGATCGAGGCAGGTCGCCTCGAAGGTGGCCTCGCCGGTCGGGATCCAGATCGAGGTCGGGTAGACGAACAGGTAGGGGCGGTCGGAGACCAGGGTCACGTCGAGGCCGCGCCCGGCGAGCTGGATGGACGCCTCCAGGCCGGCGAAGCCTCCGCCGAGGACGAGCGCACGCTTCATCGGGACACCTCCGCGCCGGCAGGGGCCGGCGCAGGGTGGGAGCCGGCGCCGGCGGGGTGGGTTCGGCGGGGGTGCGCCCCGGGCCGGGCCTTCACGAACCTCCGCCCCGGTGGCAGGCTCCTCACGGCGAGGCGAGGAGGAGCGACGACATGGCCGACGGCGAGCTGCGGCGCGTGATCCGGGGGGGCTACGAGGAGGTCCTGGCGAAGGTGCCGGAGGCGCTCCAGGCGGAGGGGTTCGGGGTGCTCACCCGGATCGACGTCCAGGCGACGCTCGCGGCCAAGCTGGGCGTCCCCTTCCGCCGCTTCCAGATCCTCGGGGCCTGCAACCCGGCCTTCGCCCACCGGGCGCTCACCATCGATCTCGGCGTGGGGGTCCTGCTCCCCTGCAACGTCGCCGTGCACGAGGCGGACGACGGGGCGACGGTGGTGTCGGCCGTCGACCCGCTACAGACGATCGGCGCCCGCGACCCGCGCCTCCTGGAGATCGCGCGCGAGGTGCGCGAGCGGCTCGTCCGCGCGCTGGGGCGGCTCGGGGGCTGAGCGGCGGGGGGCGGCGGTCGCCGGTGCGCGTCGCTCACCTCCCGAAGGGCAAGGCGCCGGCGTATCGGGCCCGGTCGCCGAGCTCCTCCTCGATCCGGAGGAGGCGATTGTACTTCGCGACCCGCTCGCCGCGGCACGGGGCCCCGCTCTTGATCTGGCCGGCGCCGGTTGCGACGGCGAGATCGGCGATGAAGTCGTCGGGGGTCTCTCCCGACCGGTGGCTGATGACCGTGCCGTAGCCGGCCGCGCGCGCCACGGACATGCACTCGAGCGTCTCGGTCACGGTCCCGATCTGGTTCAGCTTGATCAGCACGGAGTTGGCGACGCCGCGGGCGATCCCCTCGCGCAGGATGACGGGGTTGGTGACGAAGATGTCGTCGCCGACGAGGGGGAGGCGGCGGCCGAGCCGCGCCGTGAGGGCCTCCCATCCCTCCCAGTCCTGCTCGCCGAGGCCGTCCTCGAGCAGCCAGATGGGATACTGGCGGGTCCAGTCATCCCAGAGGTCGATCATCTCCGCCGACGTCTTGCGCCCGCCGCCGGAGCGGGCGAGGAGGTACGCCCCGTCCACCTGGAACACGCTGGCGGCGGGATCGAGCGCGAGCACGAGATCGCGGCCGGGAGAGAACCCGGCCCTGGCGACGGCCTCGAGGATCAGCTCGACCGCCTCGACGTTGGAGCGCAGGCTGGGTGCGAAGCCCCCCTCGTCGCCGACCCCGGTCGAGAGCCCCCTCGACCGCAGACTGCCCCTCAGCGCGTGGTAGGTCTCCGCGGCCCAGCGCAGCCCCTCCCGGAAGCTCGGCGCCCCGACCGGCGCGATCATGAACTCCTGGAAATCGACGCTCGTCTCGGCGTGGGCTCCGCCGTTCAGGACGTTGAACATCGGCGTCGGGAGGAGCGTCGCATTCTCACCTCCGAGCCGCCGGTACAGGGGCTGGTCGGCGCTCGTGGCGGCCGCCCGCGCCGCGGCCATCGAGACCCCGAGGATGGCGTTGGCCCCGAGCCTCGACTTGGTCGGGGTGCCGTCGAGGGCGACGAGGGCGGCGTCGAGGCCGGCCTGATCGGCGGCGTCGCGTCCCTTCACGGCGTCGGCGATCGCGCCGGTCACGCTGGCCACGGCGCGCTGCACGCCCTTGCCGCCGAACCGCCCCGGATCGCCGTCCCGCAGCTCGTGCGCCTCCCGGGTCCCGGTCGACGCCCCCGAGGGCACCGCCGCTCGGCCGGTGCTGCCGTCGTCGAGCCGGAGGTCGACCTCGATCGTGGGGTTCCCTCTCGAGTCGAGGATCTCTCTCGCCGCCACCTTTGCGATGCCGCTCATTTGGCCTCCTCCGTCACCGGCGCCGCCAGATGCGGCGCGAGCTCTTCCCGCCAGGCGCCGATCCGACGCAGCGCCTCGTCCACCGCCGCGCCGCCCTCGGCGCGGCGCCGCTGCGCGTCGGCGATCGCCTCGCGGGCGACCGCCAGGACCTCGTCGAGCCGCCCGCGCACTTCGCGCTCGAGCGAGCGCCGGCTGGCGGCCGCGCGCTCGACGAGATCGAAGGCGACCCGCGAGCAGTTGGCCTCGACGAGCCGGGCCAGGTGCGCCCCGGCCCGACGCGCCGCGAGCCGCTCGACCACCCGGCGGGGGAGCAGCAGGTCGAGCAGGGGCGCGAGCGGGAGCCGGGTGGTCCGGTAGCGGAGGGCCGTGAAGCGCAGCTCGCCGCGGACGCGGAACCCGGCCTCGGCTCCGATGGGGCGAGGCGCGACGAGGCCGCTCGACGCCGCGCGCCGCAGGAAGTCGTTCGCCAGATCGACGAACCGCTCCATGGCGGCGCGGTAGGCGCCCTCGGCCGCCGGTGACTGCTCCGAGGCGAACCGCTCCGCGCGCTCGGCGGCCAGGTCGATCGCCACCTCGAGCGCGGCGTCGGAGTGACGGAGCCGGGGGCTGTGGATCGCGCCGAGGCGCGCGCGCAGCTCGCCTCCGGCGTCGCCGATGAGCGCGGGGAGCGCCGCCTGGAACCGCGCCACCCAGCTCTCCGAGAGGCGCGCCTCCTCCGAGGCGAGGAGCGCCCCCAGGTCGGCTCGCGCCCGGTCGACCTCGCTCCGCCAGGCGCCGAGCGCCTCGAGGCGGGCCGCCGACGCGGCGAGCGGCCGGGTGAGCGCGGCGCGCCGCTCGA
>JAJXSQ010000155.1 GCA_021784495.1 Myxococcales bacterium
TGACGTGGATCGAGCCGTCCGCCTGGATGTCGCAGAGGACGTTGCTCGCCGTCTGCACCTCGCCGATCCGCTGCAGGCCGGCCTTGAGCGCGGCGAGCCAGTGCTCGGCGTCGATCCGGAGCGTCAAGTCCATCGGCAGCCGCGGCGGCGCCGCGGGGACGAACACCTCGAAGCGCGGCATGGCTACTCCCTCGAGACGATCCGGAACTCGGTCCTTCGGTTCCGGGCGCGCCCGCTCTCGGTCTTGTTCGACGCGATGGGCTGGGTCGCGCCGTAGCCGACCGCGTCGAGCCGGGCGGGGGCGACCCCCTTCGAGGTGAGGTAGTCGCGCACGGCGTCGGCGCGCGCCTGCGAGAGCCGCCGGTTCATCGCCTCGCCGCCGATCGCGTCGGTGTGCCCCTCGACCGAGACCCGCATCCCCGGCTGGTCCTTCAGGACCTCGACCACCTGGTCGAGGAGCGGGAAGGAGTCGGGCAGGATCGTCCAGCGACCCGAGGCGAAGTGGATCTGCTGGCGGATGACGAGCCGGTCCTTCTTCACCTCGACCAGCGCGTACTTCTTCGGGCAGCCGTCCGGCGGCGGGCCGGGCTCGTCCGGGCACTTGTCGAGCCGGTCGGGGATGCCGTCCCCGTCGCGGTCCGGGTCGAGGATCGGACAGCCCCGGTTCTCGATCGGCCCGGGCGTGTTGGGGCAGGCGTCGAGGCGGTCGACGATCCCGTCGCCGTCGTTGTCGGGATCGGGGCAGCCGTCCTCGTCCTGGAAGCCGTCGTGGTCCTCGGGGTCGAGGGGGCAGCGGTCGATGTCGTCCGGGATCCCGTCGCCGTCGCTGTCCTTGGCGACGGGGCAGCCGCCGTTCTCCTTCGGGCCGGGCTCGTCGGGGCAGCGGTCGATGGCGTCGGGCACCCCGTCGCCGTCGCGGTCGAGCACCTCGATCACCACCGGCGCCGGGGCGGCGGGGTGGTCCTGGATGGTGACCTGGACCGGGGTGCACGCGCGCGACAGCTCGAGCGCCCGGGTGACGTCGGACCGGGCGGAGCGGAGGTGCTCGCCGGCGATCCCCTCGTCGCCCTGGACCAGCTCGGTCTGCCCGATGTCGAGATCCACCTCGGCCCGGGCCAGCTCGCGCGGCGCGCAGCGCATCGCCCCGAGCTCCCGGGCCCGCGCGACGTCGGCGCGGATCCCGTCGGCGTCCCGGTGGAGCCGCTCGGCGGTGGCGCAGGAGAGCGCGCCGGCGGCGGCGGCCAGGAGGAGGAGGCGGCGGCTCATGGCGCGGGCTCCGGTCGCCTGCCTCCGGCGGCCCGGGAGCGGGCGGCGGGCGCGGCGTGGATCCGCGCGGCGGTGAGTCCCTCTCGGCGTGGCAAGCCGCACGACGCTACCCGCCACCCCGGGATCCGTCAAGGAAGCGCGGCGCCTTCCGATCAGCGCCCGCGGAGCCCGTCGACGAGCGCCTGGAGCGCCCGCCCCTTGAACGGCTTCTCGATGTACCCCTCCGCCCCGGCCCGCGCGGCGGCGGCGTGGTCGGCGGGCCGGGCGCGCGCGGTGAGCATGTGGACCGGGACCCGCGCCAGGACCGGATCCCCCTTGAGGAGCCGGAGGACGGCGATCCCGTCGAGCCCCGGGAGCACGATGTCGAGGAGGATCAGGTGCGGCAGGAACTGGCGCGCCGCGGGGACGGCCTGGGCGCCGCTCTCCAGGCACCGCACCTCGACCCCGCCGCCCTCGAGCATCGCCTGCACGAGCTCGCGGATCACCGGCTCGTCGTCGACGAGGAGCACGCGGAACGGATCGGTCGTGGGCATCGCCGTCATTGTGCATGACGCGGGGGGCCGCCGGAAGGGACTGGCCGTCGGGACGACCCGCCCCCCCGAGACGGCGAGAGCCGCCTCGATCGAGGCGGCTCCCGCTCCACGGCGCTGGCGCCGGCGCGGCCTAGACCTTCCGCCCGCCCTCGGCGGCCCACTTCTCGAGCATGTCGGTGGTGACCGACTTGGGCCGCTCGATGGCGTAGCCGAGCCCGCGGTCCCAGGTGATGTTGGCGAGGACCCCGAGCGCGCGGCCGACGCCGAAGAGGACGGTGTAGAAGTCCCACTCGCGGACGCCGTAGTACCACTGGATCACGCCGGAGTGCGCGTCGACGTTCGGCCACGGGTTCTTCGTCTTGCCGTGCTCGGTGAGGACGCCCGGCGCCACCTCGTAGATCATGTTCACGAGCTGGAAGAGCGGGTCGTTCGGCATGTGCTTCTTGGCGAACTCGTTCTGCGCCACGTAGCGCGGGTCGGTCTTGCGGAGCACCGCGTGGCCGTAGCCCGGGATGACCTGGCCGGAGTTCAGGGTGTCCCAGAGGAACTGCTTCAGCTCCTCCTTGGTGGGCACCTTGTTGTTCAGCTTCTTCATGACGTTCATGATCCAGGAGAGCACCTCCTGGTTGGCGAGGCCGTGGAGCGGGCCGGCCAGGCCGTTGATGCCGGCCGAGAGCGAGTAGTAGGCGTCGCTGAGCGCCGAGGCGACGAGGTGGGTGGTGTGGGCGGAGACGTTGCCCGACTCGTGGTCGGAGTGGAGGATGAAGTACATCCGGGCGACGTCGTCGTACGGCTTCTTCTGCCCGATCATGTGGGCGAAGTTGCCGCCCCAGTCGAGCGACGGATCGGGGGCGATGAAGGTGTCGCCCTTGTACTTCATCCGGTAGATGTAGGCCGCGATCGAGGGCAGCTTGGCGATGATGTTGATCGAGTCCTCGTACATCGGGTCCCACATGTCGTTCTTCTTCAGGCCGCCCTCGCCGTAGCGGTGCGCGAAGAGCGACTCGCGCTGCATCGAGAGGATGGCCGCGGAGAAGAGGGTCATCGGGTGCGTGTCCCGCGGCATGGCGCGGAGCAGGTCGAAGACGTAGGCGGGCACCTCGCGGCGGGACTTCCAGTCCTCGACCACCTCCAGCGTCTGCGCCATCGTCGGCAGCTCGCCGGTGAGCAGGAACCAGAAGAAGCCCTCGACGAACGGCTGGTCGCTGCCCGGGACCTTGGGCAGCGCGGCGAAGGTCTCGGGGATGGTCTTCCCCCGGAAGCGGATCCCCTCCTGCGGGTCGAGGTACGAGATGTCGGTCACCAGCGAGCGGATGTCGCGCGCGCCGCCGATGCACTGCCCGATGTTCACCTTGTCGATGACCACCTCGCCGAACTCCTTGTTCAGCTTGGTGATCCTGGGGCGGTGAGCCTCGATCTTCTCCTTGAGCTTCAGCTTGAGATTGGAGTCACCCATTGTGTTGCCTCCAGCCGGCGGCGAGTGGTGCTTCGAAGGGACACGAGCGCTTGGATCCGAGGGGCAGCATCCTACGCACGGCCCACGGCGATGCGCAAACGAGAAGCGGAGCTAAGTGGTGGAGCAGGCGAGTCTATTTTGGTTTGTGACGGACTGCGCCACCCGGCAGGACGTGCGCAGGCTCGCCGCAGGACCGCGCAGCCGTTCAGCGGCCGCGGCCGCCGGCGAGCGCCGCCGCGACCTCGGCCGCGAGCGCCCCCGTCTGCGGGCTCTCCGCCCGGCCGTCCCCGCCCGGGTGCTCCTCCCCCAGAGGGGACGGCGCGGAGATCGTGGAGTCCTCGATCCCGGGGGAGTCCTCCGCCCGCGCCCGCGACGATCCCGCCGCCGCCCGGCAGGCCCGGCACCAGGGCTGGTTCCGGATCGCGCCGTCCGCCATCTTGCGCAGGCCGAACTGGGCGAGCGGCCTCGTCTTGTGGCACTTGAGGCAGACGAGGGTGATGAAGACCTCGTTCCCGTCGGCGTCGAAGATCGCCGACCGGCGCCGCTTCGGCCGGGGGGTCGCCCGCGTCGAGCGGGCTTCGCCGGCGCGCCGACCCTCGCTCTCGCGCGCCGCGATGACCGGCGCCACCATGACCTTCACGGCCATCCCTGCGACCTCCTCGATCGGGTCCGCTCCGAGCCGCCCGGTCCACCGGGCGACGACGCGAAGCCTAGCGCCCGCCCCTGACAGCCGCCGGCCGTCACCGCGGCGGCGCCAGCACCTTGTAGAGCGGCGCGAGGTCGCGGAAGGTTCCGAGGAGGTCGCCGAGCGCGAGGTTGCGGGCCTCGGCGGCCGGGATGGCCACGCCGAGGTCGAGCCCGGCGCGCCCCGGCGCCACCGCCTCCGCCATCTCCTCCCAGAAGGCCGCGGAGTGGGCGGGGGCGAGCTCCGGGAGGTCCTCGTGGTTCCAGCCGACGAACTGCCGGATGCGCCGGAACGGCTTCCCCCGGCGGGCGAGGCTCGGCGCCTCCCGCCGGAGCGCGTCGGCCATCGCCTCCCGGAGCGGCGACTCCCCGCGGACCCCCACCCGCGCGTGGAGGTGTCCCCGGGTGAGGAGCACCGCCAGGAACGGCACCCCCCGGAAGCCCCGCTCGCTCTCGGAGAACGCGACGAGGACCTCCTCGGGCGGGCGGCCGCGGTGCGGCGTCACCGCCGCGCCGTGGGCGTGGAGCCCCCGCCCCGCGACGCGCGTCAGCCCGGCGAGCGAGTGGTCGGCGAGCAGGCGGAGCTTGGGGGAGAGCACCCCCTCCAGGGCGGCGGCGCGCGCGCCCGCGTCCTCGATCTCGAAGAGCGCGAAGTCCTCTGGTCCGAGGCCGAGACCCGCCATCGATAGGCACCGCCCCGCAGGGCCTCGCGATCTTACCACACGTTGACTCGGCCCCGCGGTGGTGGGAGGTTTTCCCCGATGCAGAAGGACCAGCGGCTCCTCGACCTCGCCGCCTTCCTCCTCCGGTCGACGGAGCCGATCTCGTGGCGCGAGATCCAGGAGCAGTTCTCCGAGGACTACCGCGGCTCGGGCGACGCGGCGATCCGCAAGTTCGAGCGCGACAAGGCGGAGCTGCTCGAGCTCGGCATCCCGGTGCGGTACCTCCCCGGCGACGACGACCTGCCGGCCGGCTACCTCGTCGATCGGGACGACTTCTACCTGCCCGACCTGGCGCTCCCGCCCGAGGACCTCGCGCTGCTCTACGTCGCCGGCTCGGCGGCCCTCGCCTCCCGCTCCTTCCCCTACGCGCGCGACCTCGCCCACGCGATGAACAAGCTCAGCTTCGCCGCCCGCGCGCCGGGCGCGTCCGAGGCGGCGGCGCTGGCCGCGCGCGCCCTCTCCACCGGCGAGGCGGGCGAGGCGGCCCCGGCGGCGGAGCTGGTCGAGCGGCTCTCCCGCGCCGTCGCCACGCGCAAGCGGGTCCGGCTGGTCTACGCCGGCGCCGAGCGGCGCGCCCGGACCGAGCGCGACGTCGACCCCTACGGCCTGTTCCAGAAGGGCGGCGCCTGGTTCCTCACCGGCTGGTGCCACCTCCGGCGCGACCTGCGCACCTTCCACCTCGGCCGCGTCGAGGCGCTCACCGTGAACGGCACCTCCCCGCGCACGCCCGACTTCGTCCCGCGCCCCGGCTTCTCGCTCGGGGAGGTGGCCACCCGGGAGACCTGGGAGTTCACCGTCCACCCGCCGATCCGCTGCCGCGTCCGGCTCGACCCGCCGGTGGCCCCGGAGCTCCGCGCCTCCTTCGGCCCGCGGGCGCGCCTCTCCGACGACGGCGCCGGGCTGGTGGCGGAGGTCGAGGCGACGAACGCCGAGGGGCTGGTGCGGCACGTCCTCTCGCTGGGGGATCGCGCCGAGCTGCTCTCCCCGCCCCGGCTGCGAGCGCGCGCCCGCGAGATCCTCGCGACGCTCGCGCGGGGGCTCGCGTGACCCGCCCGCCGGCGAGGATGGCGGCGCGGCCGGCCGGCCCGCGCGCGCG
>JAJXSQ010000156.1 GCA_021784495.1 Myxococcales bacterium
CCTCTCCGGCGCGGCGCGCCCGGCTCCCCCCCCCCTGCCGTCGCCGGCGCGCCCGGCGCCCTGGCGCGACGTCACCCGGGGGCGGGGCCGGCGCGTCGTCTACCTCCCGGCCTGCGTGGCGCGGACCTTCGGCCCCTCGCCGGGCGACCCGGAGGACCGCGCCGTCGCCGACGGGGTGCGCTCCCTCCTGGAGAAGGCCGACTACGACGTCCGCTTCCCGGCCGGGCTCGCGAGCCTCTGCTGCGGGCTCGCCTTCGAGAGCAAGGGCTTCCCGGAGCTGGCCGACGCCAAGGCCCGCGAGCTCGAGGCGGCCCTCCTCGAGGCGAGCGACGGCGGGGCGATCCCGGTCCTCTGCGACACCAGCCCCTGCCTCCAGCGGATGCGCAAGACGCTCGACCGGCGGCTCGCCCTCCTCGAGCCGGTCGAGTTCATCCACGACCACCTGCGCGACAAGCTCGCCTTCCGGCGGGAGCCGGGGCCGGTGGCGCTCCACGTCACCTGCAGCGCGACGAAGATGGGGCTCGCCGCCAAGACCGAGGCGATCGCCCGGCTCTGCGCCGAGCAGGTGGTGATCCCGGCCGGCGTCGGGTGCTGCGGCTTCGCCGGCGACCGCGGCTTCAGCCACCCGGAGCTCAACGCGAGCGCCCTCGCGCCGCTGCGCGCGGCCCTCCCCGACGGCTGCCGCGAGGGCTTCTCCAGCAGCCGGACCTGCGAGATCGGGCTCGCCCACCACTCGGGCCGCCCCTACCGCTCGATCGTCTTCCTCGTGGACCGCTGCACCAGCCGCTCGGAAGCGCCACCCGCCGCACCCCCGCACCCCGGAGACGCCTCATGACCTGGACCCAAGTCTACACGCCGCTCGGAAACCTCTACCTCTCGGCGCTCGTCGCCGCCCTGCCGGTGGTCGTGCTCCTCGGCTCGCTCGCCTTCTTCCACGTGAAGGCCCACGTCGCCGCGATCTACGGCCTGGTGGTGGCGCTCCTGGTGGCGATCTTCGTCTACGGGATGCCCGGCCAGACCGCGGCGGCGACGGCGCTCTACGGCGCGGCGTTCGGGCTCCTGCCGATCGGCTGGATCATCCTGAACGCGATCTTCGTCTACGACCTCTCGGTGAAGGCCGGGAAGTTCGAGGTGGTGAAGGAGACGATCGCCGGGCTGGCCGCCGACCGCCGCCTCCAGGTGCTGATCATCGGCTTCAGCTTCGGCGCCTTCCTCGAGGGGGCGGCCGGCTTCGGCACCCCGGTCGCGATCTGCGCGGCGATGCTCATCGGCCTCGGCTTCAAGCCCCTCCCGGCCGCCGGCCTCGCGCTCATCGGGAACACCGCGCCGGTCGCCTTCGGCGCCCTCGGCACCCCGATCAACGTCCTGGCGTCGGTGACCGGGATCAACGTCAACCTCCTCTCGGCCAACGTGGGCCGCCACCTCACCATCTTCTCGGTGATCATCCCCTTCTGGCTCGTCTGGCAGATGGCCGGCTTCGAGGGGATGGTCGAGGTCTGGCCCGCCGCCCTCGTCGCCGGCGTCGCCTTCGCCATCCCCCAGTTCATCGTCTCCAACTACTTCGGGCCGAACCTCGTGGACATCGTCTCCGCCATCGTCTCCCTGGCGGCGGTCTACACGCTGCTCAAGGTCTGGCAGCCGAAGACCGTCTGGCGCTTCCCCGAGGAGCGCGAGACCCCGCACGCCTCGGCCCGGCGGCACACCGCGGGCGAGGCCTTCCTGGCCTGGATGCCCTGGATCGTCCTCTCGGTCTTCGTCTTCCTCTGGGGCTGGCCGTCGTTCAAGGGCTTCCTCAACCACCTCTCCAACCCGACCTTCGACGTCCCCTTCCTCCACAAGGTCGTCCAGCGGGCCCCGCCGGTGGTGAAGAAGCTGACCCCCGAGGCGGCGCAGTACAGCCTGAGCTGGCTGTCGGCCACCGGCACCGGCCTGCTCCTCTCCGGCCTCGTCTCCGGCACCCTCCTCGGCTTCGGCCCCGGGACCCTGGCCCGCGTGTACGGCGGCACCCTCTGGCGGCTGCGCTTCTCGCTCCTCACCATCGCCGCCATGCTCGCCCTCGGCTTCACCACCCGCTACGCCGGCTCCGACTCGACCATGGGGCTCGCCTTCGCCTCGACCGGCGCCCTCTTCCCGTTCTTCTCGCCGGTCCTCGGCTGGCTCGGCGTGGCGCTCACCGGGTCGGACACCTCCTCCAACGTCCTCTTCGGCAACCTCCAGGTGGTGAGCGCCAACCAGATCGGGATGAGCGCGGTCCTCGCCGCCTCGGCCAACAGCACCGGCGGCGTCATGGGCAAGATGATCGACGCGCAGTCGATCGTGGTGGCCGGCGTCGCCACCAACCAGCACGGCAAGGAGGGGGAGATCCTCCGCTACGTCTTCTTCCACTCGCTCGCGCTGGCGGGGCTGGTCGGGATCCTCGTCTACGTGCAGTCGACCTTCTTCCCCTGGACGATCGCCGGCTGAGTCCGTCGGGGAGCGAGGGCCCCCTCCCGGTTCGGCGGGAGGGGGCCTTCGTCTTTTTCACCCTTTCGGGTCATGCGCGCCGGCGGCGCGCTCGAGCGCTTGACAACCGCGGCAGGCGGCCGCATATAGCGCTCACTTCATGAATCCAGGTTCAACACGCGCGCGACCGGCCCGGCTCCGCGACCGGCTCCGCGAGGAGGCCGACCGGGCGATCCTGACCGCCGCCGAGGAGGTCTTCTCGGAGGAGGGTCTCGGCGCCCGGATGGAGCGGATCGCCGTGCGGGCCGGCGTCGCCGTCGGCACGCTCTACACCCACTTCGAGGACCGCAGCGCGCTCGTCGAGGCGCTCTCCACGTCGCGCCGCGAGGCGCTCGTCGCCCGGCTGGACGCCGCGAGCGCCGCGGTGGACGGGCGCCCCTTCCGCGAGCAGATCGGCGCCTTCCTCGGCGCGGTCGCCGAGCACGCCCGCGCCCACGGCCGGCTCCTCTCGGCGTTCGTCGAGGGCGGCGAGGGGCCGGCCCGCTGCCGGCCGCGCGACTCGCTCCTCGACGCCTTCGTCGCCCGCGCCGACGCGCTGATCGCCCGGGGGATCGACGCCGGCGAGCTCCGCCCCGAGGGGCGGGCGCTCTACGGGACCGCGCTGATCGGGATGGTCCGCGCGCTCCTCGTCCCGGCCGTCCGCGGCGCCGCCGGCTGGGACGCGATCTCGGAGCTCCTCCCGGCCCTCTTCCTCGACGGGGCCCACCGGTGACCGCCCTCGCGCCGGCGCGCCGCGCCCCGACCAACAAGTGGCTGGTCACCGTCTCGGTGACCTTCGGCACGCTCATGGGGGCGATCGACTCGTCGATCGTGAACGTCGCCCTCCCGCAGATCCGCGGGGCGGTGGGGGCCACGGTCCAGGAGATCACCTGGATCTCGACCGGGTTCGCCATCGCCACCGTGCTGGTCATGCCCCTCACCGGCTTCCTGGGGCGGCTCTTCGGGCAGAAGCGCGTCTACATGGCGAGCCTGTTCCTCTTCATCGCCGGCTCGGCCCTCTGCGGCATGGCCCAGAGCCTCTGGACGCTGGTCGCCTTCCGCGCCCTCCAGGGCTTCGGGGCCGGCGCGCTGCAGCCGACCGAGCAGGCGATCCTCCGGCAGACCTTCCCCCCGCACGAGCAGGGGATGGCGATGGCCCTCTTCGCCATGGCGGTGATGATCGGCCCGGCGATCGGGCCGACCCTGGGCGGCTACATCGTCGACAACTACCACTGGGCCTGGATCTTCTTCATCAACCTCCCGGTGGGCGTCCTCGGCCTCCTCATGGTCTGGCGCTTCGTCCACGAGCCGGAGGACATCCGCCTGGCGAACCTCGCCGACGCCGACGCCGTCCGCCGCAACTTCGACTGGCAGGGGATCGTCCTCCTCTGCGTCGGCCTCGCCAGCCTCCAGTACTTCCTCGAGGAGGGGCAGCGGGACGACTGGTTCGAGTCGCGGACCATCACCGTCTTCGCCCTCCTGGCCGGGCTCGGGATCGCCGCCTTCGTCTGGCGGGAGCTGACCGCCCGGGTCCCGGTGGTGAACCTGCGCCTCTTCAAGGACGCGGTCTTCACCTCGGGGACGCTCATCGGCGGGGTGATGTACGCGCTCCTCCTCACCGGCATGTTCCTCATGCCGCTCTTCATGCAGGAGCTGCTCGGCTTCACCGCCATGCAGTCCGGCCTGGCGCTCATGCCGCGCGTCCTGGTGATGATGGCCATCACCCCGGTGGTCGGCCGGCTCTACAACCACGTCTCGCCCCGGCTCATCGTCGCCTTCGGGATCCTCGCCTTCGTGGTCGGCGCCTGGGCCCAGGGCCACTTCACCCTCGAGACCACCTCGGCCGGGGTGGTCGGCGCGATCCTCGTCCAGGGCGTCGGCTTCGCCTGCCTCTTCGTCCCGCTCACCACCGCGGCGCTCTCCAACATCGAGCGGCGCAGCCTCACCGACGCGACCGGCCTCAACTCGCTCCTGCGCCAGATCGGCGCCTCGGCGGGGCTGGCCATCTTCGCCACCCTCCTCGACCGCTTCGTCGTCCAGGCCCGCCACGGCCTCGTGGCCCACCTCGACCCGGGCCGCCCCGAGGTGATCGCGCGGCTCGGCGCCACCGCGGCCGGCTTCGCGGCGCGCGGCTACGACGCGGTCACCGCCCGGGGGATGGCGCTCGGCGCGCTCGACGGCACCGTCGCCCGCCAGGCGTCGGTGCTCGGCTTCGAGAAGGTCTTCCAGCTCACCGGGCTCTGCTTCCTGGCCGTGCTGCCGCTCCTCGCCTTCCTCAAGGTGAAGCGGCACGCCGGTCCAGCTCCCCACGTCGAGGTCGCGATCGAATGAAACCAGAACGGAACATCGCCGCGGCCGGCGGCTCCCCCGGCCAGCCCTCGCCGGGAGCCCCCGCCCCGGCGTCCCCCCCGGCGGGGCGCCGCAGGCCGCTCCTCATCATCGGCGCCGTGGTGGCGCTGCTCGCCGCCGGCTGGGGGATCCACGCGCTCCTCGTCGCCGGGACCGAGGGGACCGACGACGCCCAGATCGACGCCGACGTGGTCTCCATCGGCCCGCGGGTCCCGGGCCAGGTGATCCGGGTCCTCGTCCGGGAGAACCAGCCGGTGAAGAAGGGGGACCTGCTCTTCGAGCTCGACCCGGCCGACTACGCGGCGCGGGTGCAGCAGGCCGAGGCCGATCTCGACCTGGCCGTCTCGCAGGCGACGGTGGTGGAGGCCTCCGCGCGCGGCGGCCTGTCGACCGCCCAGGCCGGCCTCACGGCCAGCGCCGCCGGGCTCGCCGGGTCGGCGGCCCAGGTGGACGCGGCGCGCGCCGCGGTCACCCGCGCCGAGGCCGAGGCGCGGCGGGCGGCCTCCGACCTGGAGCGCGTCCGGGCCCTCAAGGCCGGCGACGCGATCTCCCAGGAGCGCTTCGACTCGGTCCTGGCGACGAACGACGCGGCGCAGGCCGCCCTGGCCGCGGCCCGGGCGCAGCTCACCAGCGCCGAGGAGGGGCGGCGGAGCGCCGAGGGGCGCGTCCGCGAGGCGGCCGGCCGCCTGGTCGTCTCCTCCCCCATCGACGCCCAGATCGCCGCCGCGCACGCGCGCGTCCGGGCGGCGCAGGCGACCCTCGATCTGGCCCGCAACCAGCTCGCCTACACCCGGGTCAGCGCCCCCACCGATGGGGTCCTCTCCCGGCTCCAGGCCCGCGAGGGCGGGCTGGTGGCCGCCGGACAGGTGATGGCCCAGCTCGTCCCGGCCCGCCTGTACGTC
>JAJXSQ010000157.1 GCA_021784495.1 Myxococcales bacterium
GGCAGGCGCCGCAGCGCGCGAGGTGGTCGTCGACCGCCGCGCGCCGGGCCGGCGCGAGCGCGCCGTCGAGGAGGGCGGTGAGCTCGTCGACCGGGTGGGCGGAGCGGATCACGACGGCACCTCCTCTCCCGGGCCGGCGGTGAAGGGGGCGAGCGCCGCGGCGGCCGAGACGGTGGCGCGGTGGACGAGCGACTTCACCGCCGGGACGGTGGTGTCGAGGGTCTCGGCGATCTCCTCGTACCCCATCCCCTCGAAGCGGCACAGGACGAAGGCGGCGCGCTGCTTCTCCGGGAGCAGCGCGAGGAGCCGGGCCACCGCCTCCTCGAGCCGCCGTCCGGCGAGCGCGTCGTGGGGCGAGGGGGCGTCGCCCGGGAGGGCGTCCAGGTCGGGCGCGCCGTCCTCGGCCGGACCGCGGGGGGCGCGGGCGGCGTACTCGCCGCGCCGCAGCTCGTTCAGGCAGTGGTTCGAGGCGATCCGGTAGAGGAAGGTCTTGAAGCGCGCCGTCGGCTGGTAGCGGTGGGCCGACCGGTAGACCTTGACGAAGACGTCCTGGGCGAGCTCCTCGGCCCGGGCGGCGTCCCTCACGAAGTGGTGGCAGAAGGCGACCATGGCGCGCGCGTGGCTCTCGTACAGGGTCCGGAAGGCCGCCTCGTCGCCGTGCTGGAACGCCAGCATGAGCGCCGCGTCGGGGTCCCGGGCCATCCTCTCCTCCAGAACCCGCGATCGCGCCGGAGGTTGCGCGCGCCCCTAGCGGAGGAGCGCGAGCACCCCGGTGGTGGCCACCGAGGCGAGGGCGGCCACGGCCGCCGCTGCCGGGATCGTGAAGATCCACGCCCAGATGATGCGTCCGGCCACCCCCCAGCGGACCGCGCGGGTCCCGCGGGTGGCCCCCACGCCGACGATCGCGCCGGTGATGGTGTGGGTGGTCGAGACCGGGATCCCGAGCTCGGCGAGGGCCAGGATGGTGACGCCGCCGCCGGTCTCGGCGCAGAACCCGTGGACCGGCTGGAGCTTCGTCAGGTTGGTCCCGAGGGTCCGGACGATCCGCCACCCGCCGAAGAAGGTCCCGAGCCCCATGGCCAGGTGGCAGAGGAGGACCACCCAGAACGGCACGTGGAAGGGCTGCCCCTTCCAGACGGTGCCGTAGAGGACGACGGCGATGATCCCCATGACCTTCTGGGCGTCGTTGGTGCCGTGGCTGTACGAGAAGATCGACGCCGAGACGAGCTGGAGCCGCCGGAACCAGCGGTCGACCCGCGCCGGCGTCTGCCGCCGGAGGATCCAGGCGGTGGCGACCATGATGCCGGTCCCGAGGACCATGCCGATGATCGGCGAGAGGACGATGAAGGCGACGATCACCCAGATCCCGGTGCCGATGCCGGCGCCGGCCCGGTACCAGACGAGCCCGGAGTTGCCGAGCGCCGGCAGGGTGGCGCCGATGAGCCCGCCGGCGAGGGCGTGGGAGGAGGAGGAGGGGAGCCCCCACCACCAGGTGACGAGGTTCCAGACGATCGCCCCGACCAGCGCGGCGAAGATGACGGTGAGCACCACCGCGTCGCCCTGGGCCCGGAGCCGCTCGAACTCGACGATCCCGGTCCCCATGGTGTTCGCCACCTTGAGCTGCGCGCCCCAGAGGACGGGGGCGGCGGCGACGAAGTTGAAGAAGGCGGCGAGGGCGACGGCGGCGATGGGGGTGAGGACCCGCGTGGAGACGACGGTGGCGATGGCGTTCGCCGCGTCGTGGAAGCCGTTCAGGAAGTCGAAGGCGAGCGCGACCAGGACCAGCGCGATGACGACGGCGACGAGCATGAGGACGGTCCCTCGCCCGCGTCAGGCGTGCTCGAGGACCACGCCCTCGATGACGTTGGCCACGTCCTCGGCCCGGTCGGTCGCGTCCTCGATGAGGTCGATGATCTCCTTCCACTTCATCACCGTGAGCGGGTCGTTGCCGCGCTTGAAGAGCTTGGCCATCGTCCGCCGGGTGAGGGTGTCGGCCTGGTTCTCGAGCTTGTTCATCTCCTGGCAGGCGGCGAGGATCCGCTGCGGGTTCTTCTTCATCTGGCGCAGCCCCTTCACCGCCTCCTCCATCTTCCGCGACTGCTCGACGAGCACCGCGGCGAGCTCGCGCGCCTCGGGGAGCACCGCGTCGAGGTCGTAGAGGCCGAGCCGCTCGGCCGCCGCGTCGGCCAGGTCGAGGACGTCGTCGATCCGGGAGAGCAACCGGTGGATCTCGGCCCGGTCGAAGGGGGTGATGAACTGGGTGTGGAGCCGCTCGAAGGCGCGGTGGGTGATGTCGTCGGCGCGGTGCTCGACGTCCTTGATCCCCTGGCACTTGCGCGGGACGTCGGTGAAGTCGTCGAGGAGCGCCTTGAGGAGGACCGCCCCCTCCACGACCGCCGCGGCCTGGGCCTCGAAGTCGGCGAAGAAGTCGTTCGACTTCGGCATGAGGTACTGGAACATGGGCCCTCCCAGGGCGCGGCGTCGGACGGTGGCGGTGGTGGGACGGTGGCGGGACGGCCGGCCCGCGGCGGGGGCCCGAGGCCGCGCGGAAGATATCCGGTTCCGGGGTCGCGGCAAAGCGCTCCTGGAGGGCGTGCGCCCCCCCGGGAGCACCCCCGATCAGGTGGGGCCGAGCCGGCGGGCGAGGAGCGCCCGGATCGACTCGAGGTCGAACGGCTTCTCGAGCCACTCGCGCCCCGGCTGGGCGATGAACTCCCGGGCCGACGCGGTGAAGGCCCCCCCGGTGAGGAAGACGATCCGGCCGGCGAGCGCCGGGTCGGTGCGGGAGAGCTCGCGGTGGAGCTCCATCCCGGAGAGGCCGGGCATGAGGAGGTCGCAGAGGATCAGGTCGAAGGTCTCCCCCCGGGCGATCCGGCCGAGCGCCTCGCGGCCGCCGGCCGCCGTGACGACCTCGTGCTGCTCGCCGATCGTGCGCTCGAGGACGGCGCCGACGAGCGGCTCGTCGTCCACGACGAGGATCCGGGAGCGCCGGATCGAGCGACCGGGCGCGCCCCGGTCGGCCTCGGGCGCGCCCCGCGGCCGCGGCTCCGGGTCCGGCTCGAGCGCGGCCGGGAGGATCACCCGGAACGTCGAGCCGCGGCCGACCTCGCTCTCGACCTCGATGGCGCCGCCCATCCCGCCGACGATGCTCCGGCAGATGGAGAGGCCGAGCCCGGTGCCGATCCCGGCCGGCTTGGTGGTGAAGAAGGGCTCGAAGATCCGCTCCTGGTCCTCGCGGGGGATGCCGCAGCCGGTGTCCGAGACCTCGATGGCCACCCGGTCGCCGGGGAGCGCCCGGGTCGCGACGCGGACGGAGTTCCGGTCCGGCGGCCCAGCGGGGATCGCCTGGGCCGCGTTGACGAGGAGGTTCAGCAGCACCTGGCCGAGGCGCGCCTCGTTGCCGAGGACGGCCGGCACCGGGGGCAGGTCGCGCTCGAGCCGGGCCCGGTGCTTCAGCTCGCTCCAGGCGACGTTCACGCAGCTCTCGATCACCGGGCCGACCTCGACCGGCCCCGCCCGGCCGTCGTCGGCGCGCGAGAGGGTCTTCAGGTCCCCGACGATCGCCTTCATCCGCGCGCCGCCGTCGCGGGCGTCCCGGGCGGCGCTCACGATCTGGTCGAGGAGCCCGGCGAGCTCGCCGTCCTCCGGGGGTTCGGCGTCGAGGCCGGCGAGCCGGCCGGCGAGCCGCGTGACCTCCTCGACGACGAAGGAGAGGTTGGCGTTGACGTAGGCCAGCGGGTTGTTGAGCTCGTGGGCCACCCCGGCGGCCAGGGCGCCCACCGAGACCATCCGGTCGGCGATCGCCAGCCGCGCCTGGAGCTCGAGCCGCTCGGCGTCGGCGCGGGCCCGCTCGACCGCCGCCGAGAGCGAGGCGGCGGCCGCCTCGAGGAAGCGCACCTCGTCGGGGGCGAAGGTCCTTCGCCGCTGGGTGAAGGCGCCGAGCAGGCCGCGCGGCCCGGCGGCGCCGGGGAGGGGGGCGAGCGCGGCGCCGGCGAGGGCGTGGCTGGCGAGGAAGGGGTCGCGCGGCCAGGTGGCCCGGCCGTCGGCGGTGCTGGTCGAGCCGGCCTGCGACAGGGCCAGGCCGGCGAGCGCCTCGTCGCCGGCCTCCAGCTCCTCCCCGCGCGCGCCGGCGACGCAGCCGGCGGCCGCCCGGACCGCCAGCCGTCCCGCCGCGGCGGGGACGAGGACCACGGCGCCGTCGACGCCCAGGGTCTCCACCACCATCTCGCAGGCGGCGCCGAGGACCGGCTCGACCTCCTCCGAGGAGACGGCGAGGTTCGCCAGGGACGCGAGCGCCTCGGCGAACCGGGCCCGGTTCGACTCCCGCCCGGCGCCGCGCTCCGCCGGGAGGTCCCCGCGCAGCTCGAGCAGGATCTTCCTCAGGAAGAGCGCCTCGTCGCGCAGATCGGCAGGCGCGCGCCCCCCGGCGACGGGGAGCGCGCGGTCGTGCCTGGGGGCGCTCGCGCTGGACGACCTGGCCATCGCCCGGCCGAATCTGCATCATCCGTTCGCGGGGAGCCCGTCGCCCCGCGATCTCCCAAGCCGCCGGATCGAATCGTCGATCCCGGCGGCAGGGGGCGCCCCGGGCCGCTCGGGCCGGAGGGTATCGCGCGACCCAGGGTCCCCGGTCGAAGGGTCCGGCGACCCCATGCGTCAAACGATCGCGGTCCGATCGAGGGCGGGAAAGGCCGCGTGTCGGTCCCCGTGCTACTTTTCGCGCCAGACCAGAGAGTCCGGGTGGCCTCCAGTCGCCCGGAAGGAGCGTCGACTGTCCTACGGAGCCAGCTCCCCGCGCGAGCGCACGCAGCCGGGAACGATCACCTCCCTCGTCGACGAGCTGGTGCGGGGGATGGTCCCCGGCGTCGAGGCGTGGCAGGCCGGCCTTCGCGCCGGCGCGGTCTTCGGCCGGTACGAGCTGGTGCGCGAGGTGGGGCGCGGCGGCTCCGGGGTGGTCTGGGAGGCTCGCGATCTGGAGCTCGGCCGGCCGGTCGCCTTCAAGGCGCTCCGCGTGGCGGGCGAGGGGGCGCGGGAGCGGCGGCTGGTCGCCGAGGCGGAGGTCGCCGCGCGCCTCTCGCACCCGAACATCGTCACCGTCCTCGACGTGGGCCGGAGCGATCACGGCCCCTTCCTCGTCCTCGAGTACCTGACCGGCGCCCCGCTCGCCGATCGGCTCCGGGCGGGCCGCCTCCCGCTGCGGGAGGCGCTCCGGATCGCGACCGAGATCGCGCAGGGGCTCGCCCACGCGCACGCCCACGGGGTCGTCCACCGGGACCTCTCGCCGCACAACGTCCACATCTGCGAGGACGGGCAGGTCAAGATCGTCGATCTGGGGATGGCGCAGGCCTTCGGCCGCCGGAAGGTGGAGGGCGGGACGCCGGAGTCGATGGCGCCGGAGCAGCTCGACGGCGCGCCCGAGGACGAGCGGACCGACGTCTTCGCGCTCGGCGCCCTCCTCTTCCGGATGGTCGCCGGCGTCTCCCCCTTCGGCGCCGGGGGGGCGCGCGTGGCGAGCGGGATCGAGGTCCCCGAGGCGCCCGCCCTGGCCCGGCTCGTCGAGGCGACGCTGGAGCGCGCGCCGACCGCCCGGCCGCGCGACGCCGGCGAGGTGCTCCGCGAGCTCCAGGAGATCGCCGCCGCGCTGCCGCCCCTGACCGGCGACGGGCCGAGCCTCGCCCGCATCCGCGCGCCGGCGCGACGCCGGGTCACCCTCGCCGCC
>JAJXSQ010000158.1 GCA_021784495.1 Myxococcales bacterium
GGCGGACGTCCCAGCGCGCGCTCCCGGCCGCGGCGCGCAGCAGGCGGCGCGCGCCCGCGCCGGGGAGCCGGCAGGCCAGCCCGACCGCCTCCTTCGCCACCTCCGCGTCGGCGTGCGCGAGGCCGAGCTCCAGGATGGCGGCCGGCACCGGCCCCAGCTGCCCGAGCGCGTGCAGCGCCGCCAGGACGACGAGCGCCGGCGCCGCCGGCTCGACCGCCAGCGCGGCGATCCGGGGGCCGAGCTCGGGCCGGCCGCAGGCCCCCAGCGCCTCGAGCGCCGCCGCGCGGACCGGCGGCTCCGGGTCCGAGAGGGCGCCGGTGAGCGCGCCGATCGCCCCGGCGCAGAGCGGGTGCTCCCCCTCCGCGGGATCGCCGAGCCGCCCCTCGGCGTTGGCGAGCGCCAGCTCGGCGAAGGCGCGGGCGGACGCGGCGCGGACCGGCCAGGCCGGGTCCGCGAGGGCGGCGATGAGCTCGGGCACGTGCTCCCCGGCGAGGAGCCCGCGCCGGCCCAGCGCGGCCACCGCGGCGGCGGCCGCCATGCGCCGGACGATCGACGGGGCCCGCAGCCCGGCGCGGATCAGGCGGAGATCCTCCCCCTCGCCGACCGCGCCGAGGATCCGGTACAGGACGGCGGACGGCCCGGTGCTGGCGCGGGCCCGGCACTCGATGAGCACCGCCCGCGCCCCCGCCTCCGAGCGCTGCGCGATCCGGATGAGCGCCGCCGCGGCGACGCCGGCGAGCGCGGCCTGATCGTCGTCGAGGAGCCCGCCGAGCGGCCCGACCGCGCGCGGGTCCCCGAGCCGGCCGAGCGCGGCGACCGCCTCCGCCTGCACCTCGGGATCCGCGTCGCCCGCCTCGTCGACCAGCGCCTGGAGCGCCGCCGGGCTCCCGGTCGCCGCCAGGATGCCGTGGACGGTGATCCGCGCCAGGGGCACCAGCTCCGGGAGCACCCGCGAGAGCTCGGCCACCAGCTCCGAGCCGCGCGGGATCGCCTCCAGGGCCTCCTCGACCAGCGGCCGGTGGCGGTCCACGGCGGCCAGCCGGGCGAGCGCCGGCGCGTGGCGCGCCTCGCCGACGAAGCCGAGCGCCACCACCTCGCCGGCGACGGCCTGGGGATCCTCCGCGGCGAGCGCGGCGCCGCAGACGTCGGCGACCTCCGGCTCCCGCGCGGCGAGCGCGCGCAGGGCGCGGGCCAGCGGGGCGAGCTCGGAGAGGGGGCGTCGGGCGCGCTGCTGGCCGACCGCCGACAGCGCCGCCTCCCGCGCCATCCGCCCCCGCTCCACGAGGCCGGCGGCGAGCAGGTCGAGGGCCGCGTCGTCGTCGCTCGCGGCCAGCGAGCGGTAGACGGCGGGGCGCAGCCCGCGCTCGGCCATCAGCCGCGCGAGCCGGTAGACCGGCGGCGCCACCCGGAGCGCGGCCAGCGCCTCGAGCGCGGCCGCGCGCAGCGTGGCGTCGTCGGAGTCGAGGGCGGCGAGGAGTGCCGCCGCGGCCTCGGGCCCGCCGGTCCGCCCCAGCGCCTCCGCCGCCGCCGCCCGGACGTTCGGGTCCTCGTCGGCGAGCCGGGCGGTGAGCGCCGGGACCGCCCGCCGATCGCCGATGGCCCCGAGGACCGGCAGCACCGCGAGGCGGAGGCCGACGTCCGCGACCGCGAGGCGCTCGACGAGCGGGCCGAGCGCCGCCCCGCCCAGGCGGACGAGCGCCGCCGCCGCCGCGTCCCGTCCGCCGGCCGAGTCGCCGGCGTCGAGCCGCTCCAGGAGGACGGGGAGCGCCGGCCCCGGGTCGGAGAGGGAGCCGAGCCGCTCCACCGCGCCGGTGCGGACCCTCCAGCTCTCGTCGCCGAGCGCCGCGAAGAGCGCGACCAGATCGGCCGGACGGGACGGGTCGAGCTCCAGGACCGCGCGGTAGCGCGCCTCCTCGTCCCCGGCGCGCGCCCAGGTCCGCCCCCCTCCCGCCGTGGTCCCGCCCCCGGTCACGCGCCCCTCGACGCCGCGGCCTGCGCCCGCGCCGCCTCGATCTCGCCCGGCCCGACCGGCTCCAGGAGCGCCTTCACGTCGAGGAGGAGCCGCAGCCGGGTGCCCGCCCGCCCGCCCGCGGCCGGGGCCGCCTCGTCGCCGCCGCACACGCCCAGGAAGAACCGGGGGGAGTCGAGGCCCACGAGCGCCGGGGCCGGCCGGATCTCCGACCGCGGGATGCGCAGCACCTCGCAGACCTCGTCGACGGCGAGGCAGATCCGGCGCCCCCCCACGTGGACCACGATGAACTTGGCCTGGCGCGTCGGCGGGGCGGTGGGGAGGCCGAACCGGCGCCGCACGTCGACGATCGGGAGCACCTCCCCGCGGAGGCGGACCACCCCCTCCACGAACGCGGGGGCGCGCGGCACCGGGGTGATGGGGAGCGGCTGGATGATCTCCCGCACCCGCATGATGTCCACCGCGTAGTCCTCGCCCCCGACCCGGAAGGTGCAGAGCTGCACCCGGTCCCCGCCGGCCACCTGCGCCGCCGTCGCCTCCGCGCTCCGCGCCATCAGCCCCTCCCCTCGCCCGCCCGCCGCGGCGGCCTGAGCAGCGCGCCCAGGTCGAGCACGGTGAAGAGCCGGTCCCGATCCCGCCCGATCCCCGCGAGGCAGTCGGCCCCCTGGACGCCGAGCCCCTGCGGACAGGGCTCGATGCTCCCCGCGGGCAGGCGGACGACGCTCGACATCGCGTCGACCAGCACCCCGCAGACCCCCTCGCCGTCGTCCACGATCACGATCCGCCCCCCGTCCGCGGCGGCGCCCGCGGGGAGGCCGAGCCGGCGGCGGGGGTCGAGGACCGTCACCACCTCGCCGCGCACGGTGACCACGCCGAGCACCCCCGTCGGCGCGCGCGGCACCTCGGTGACCGGCGGTGGGCGGAGCACCTCGCGGACCCTCTCGATCTCGATCCCGTAGAACTCTCCCGAGAGGTGGAAGGTGAGGTACTCGGCGCGCGGGGCCGTCTCCGGGAGCGCCCGCTCCGGCGCGGAGGCGGGCGCGAACCGGCCCAGGTCGGGCCCCGGCTCCCGGGGGTCGTAGAAGAACTCGTCGAGCGGATCGGCGGGGGCGGCGCTCCTGCCGGCCGCGCCCGGACCCCGGGGCGGGCCGCCCGCGCCGCCGCCCCCCGCTCCCTCCGGATCGGGGTCCGCCGCCGCGTCCGCCTCCGGGGCGGGATCGCCGTCCGGGCGCCAGGTGACGAAGCGCTTGTCCGGCGCGTGGGGCAGGCCCGCCACGCGCCGCGTCAGCTCCTCCTCGATCCGGCGCGCCTCCTCGGATCCGGGGGCCGGGAAGGGGCGCCGCGCCGGACCGAGCGCCTCGGCGGAGCGGGCGGGCTCGGCGAGGTCCGGCGGCGCGGCAACGCGGGGCGGCCCGGCGACGTCCGGCGGCGCGGTGAGCTCCGGGGGCGCGGCGGCCGCCACCGGCGACCCCGCGGGCAGGATCGCTCGAGCCCGTTCGGCCTCCCGGGCCTCCGCGCGCTCCCGCGCCTTCCGCCTGATCTCGAGGAAGTCCATGGCCCGAGGGGCGACTCTACCGCGCCGCCGGTGGCCCGCCCAGGAAGGCGCGCAGGTCGGCGGCGGCGGCCTCGACCAGCGCCGCGTCGATCCCCACCGCGTCCCGGGCGAACCCCTCGAGGAGCGCGCTGGCGGCGAGCTGGTTCACCCGGCGCGGCAGCCCGCCCGAGAGCCGGTGGATGGCCGCGACGGCGCCGTCGTCGAAGAGCGGCGCGGCGCGTCCGGCGACCAGGAGCCGGTGGACCAGGTAGCGCCCGGTCTCGGCCTCGTCGAGGGCGCCCACGTGGTAGGCGACGCCGATCCGCTGGGCGAACGGCTCCCCGCCCCGCTCGCGGATCCGCTCGCGCAGCTCCGGCTGGCCGACGAGGAGGAGCCCCACCAGCCCCCGGTCGTCGGCCGCGAGGTTGGTGAGGAGCCTCAGCTCGTCGAAGGCGGCGCGCCCGGCGAGGAGCTGCGCCTCGTCGATCACCACCACCGGGAAGAGCCCCTCGGCGTCGAGCCGGCCGAGGCGGTCGCCGAGGGCCGACCAGACGTCGGACTTCCGGCGACCGGGCGCGATCCCGAACCCCTCGGCGATCGCCGCGAGGAGCTGCGCCGGCGGCAGGGCCGGGTTCACCACGAAGGAGAAGCGGCAGGCGTCCGCGAACCGGTCGACCAGGGCCCGGGAGAGGGTGGTCTTGCCGGCCCCCACCTCCCCGGTGAGGACCGCGACCTCGCGCTCCTCGACCGCGTGGGAGAGCCGGGCGAGCGCCTCCGCGTGCTGCCGCGACGGGAACAGGAACGCCGGATCGGGCGTCTTCGAGAACGGCTTCCGGACGAGGCCGAAGTGCTCGAGGTACACCTGCCGCTCCTAGCCCGCCTCGGCCGGCGACTCGATCGTTCGCTCGCCGGCCACCACGTCCTCGATGATCGCCCCGACGTCGAGCACCAGCACGGTGCGGCGGTTGCCGAGGTCGGTGGCCCCGGAGATGCCGCGGGTCCCGCGCAGGAGGCGGCCGAGCGGCTTGGTGACGATGTCCTGCTGCCCGACCAGCTCGTCCACGGCGATCCCGAGCCGCTCCTGCGCCAGCCCGACCACCACCACGAAGAACGGGTCCACCGGGCGCTCCCCGGGGAGGGCGAAGTGGCGGGCCAGCCGGATGATCGGCAGGGTCGCGCCGCGGAGGGTGAGCACCTCCCGGGTGGAGAGGGTGCGCAGGTCGGCGCTCCGGACCTCGAGGATCTCCAGCACCGAGTTGAGCGGGATCGCGTACACCCGCCCGGCCGCCGAGACGACCAGCGCCCGCACGATGGCGAGGGTCACCGGGAGGGTGATCTCGAAGCGGGTCCCCGCCCCGCGCTCGCTCTGCAGGTCGATGATCCCGGAGAGGGCGGCGATGTTGTTCTTCACCACGTCCATGCCGACGCCGCGGCCGGAGAGGCTCGTCACCTGGCGGGCCGTGGAGAACCCCGGGACGAAGATGAGGTTCATCACCTCGCGCCGGCCGAGCTCCGCGAGGGCCGCGGCGCTCGCCAGACCCCGCGCCACCGCCACCTCGCGGATCCGCTCCTCGTCGATGCCGCCGCCGTCGTCGGAGACGACGATCCGGACGTGGTTCCCGCGCTGGGCGGCCGCGAGCGTCACCCGGCCCGCGCGCGGCTTCCCGAGCCGGGCGCGCACCTCGGGCGGCTCGATCGCGTGGTCGATCGCGTTCCGGATGAGGTGCATGAGGGGATCGGAGAGCTCCTCGACGATCAGCTTGTCGAGCTCGACGTCCCCGCCCGCCACGTCGAAGTCGATCTCCTTGCCGACCTCGCGCGCCAGCTTCCGCACCATCCGGGTCAGCTTGTCGAAGACCTGCTCCAGCGGGACCATCCGGACCTCGAGGATGCCTCCCTGGATCTCGTCGAGCTTGCGCTCGAGCGTCCGGTTCGCCCGCTGGAGCTCGGCCGCGAGCGGGGAGCCGGCTCCGTCCGCCTTGAGCCGCTCGGCGATGCCGAGGAGCGCCGACTTGACCAGGACGAGGTCGCCGACGACGTTCATGAGCCGGTCGAGCTTCCCGATGTCCACCCGCACCGACTGCGACGCGGAGCGGAGGGAGGTGGTCTCGACCTCGGCGGCCGCCCCGCCGGCGGCGGGGTGGCCCGCAGCGGACGGGCCGGCGCCGGGGGCGTCGGCGGCGGGCGCCCCGGGGATGGGGGGG
>JAJXSQ010000159.1 GCA_021784495.1 Myxococcales bacterium
GGCGTCGCCGCCGGTGCCGGCGCCGGCGCCGACCCCCGACGAGGCGCGCGCCTTCGCCGCCCGGGTGAGCGACGAGCTGCGGCGGCTCGGGATCCGGGCGCAGACGGCGGCCTGGATCCAGTCGACCTACATCACCGGCGATACCGAGCGGAACTCGGCCGCGGCGGCCGAGGACCTCATGGCCTTCACCGCCGAGGCGAGCCGGGAGTCGCGGCGGTACGACGGGCCGGCCACCGATCCGGTCACGCGCCGGATGCTCCTCCTGCTGCGGGTCGGGCAGACGCTCCCGGCGCCGGCCGATCCGGCGCGGCGCGCCGAGCTCGCCACCCTGGCCTCGCGGCTCGAGGCGGCGTACGGCGAGGGGAAGTGGTGCGGCGCCACCCCCGGGGGCGCCTGCCGCGATCTCCAGGCGCTCGAGGCGACGATGGCGAGGAGCCGCGACTGGGACGAGCTCCTCGACGCCTGGGTCGGCTGGCGCACCGTGGCCCGCCCCATGCGACCGCTCTTCCGGCGCCTCGTCGAGCTCGGGAACGAGGGGGCGCGCGAGCTCGGCGCGCGCGACCTGGGGGAGCTCTGGCGGTCGGGGTACGACATGAGCCCTGCCGCCTTCGAGCGCGAGCTCGACCGGCTCTGGGCCGAGGTCGAGCCGTTCTACCGCGACCTGCACTGCTACGCGCGGGCGGCGCTCCAGCGGCGGTACGGGGCGGCGCGGGTCCCCGACGGGAGGCCCATCCCGGCCCACCTGCTCGGCAACATGTGGGCCCAGGACTGGGAGAACCTCTACCCCGATCTCGAGCCCTACCCTGGCCGCGCCGGGGGCGACGTGGACGGCGCGCTCGCCGCCCAGGGCTGGGATCCCGTCCGGATGGTCCGGCTCGGCGAGGCCTTCTTCGTGTCGCTCGGCTTCGCGCCGCTCCCCGCCACCTTCTGGGAGCGCTCGATGCTGGTGAAGCCGCGCGATCGAGAGGTGGTCTGCCACGCCAGCGCCTGGGACGTCACCGCCTCGGGCGACCTCCGGGTGAAGATGTGCATCCGCCCGACCGGCGAGGACCTGATCACCATCCACCACGAGCTGGGCCACAACTTCTACCAGCGCGCCTACCTGGACCAGCCGTACCTCTTCCAGGGCGGGGCGAACGACGGCTTCCACGAGGCGATCGGGGACGCGATCGCCCTCTCCATCACCCCGGGCTACCTGCGTCGGGTCGGGCTCCTCGCCGAGGTCCCGGAGGACGAGGAGGGGCTCATCGACGTGCAGCTCCGGCGGGCGCTCTCCAAGGTCGCCTTCCTCCCGTTCGCCCGGGTCGTCGACGGCTGGCGCTGGGGGGTCTTCTCCGGCGCGATCCCGCCCGATCGCTACGACGCCGCCTGGTGGGAACTCCGGGAGCGGGTCCAGGGGGTCGCCGCGCCGGTGGCGCGCTCCGAGGCCGACTTCGATCCCGGCGCCAAGTACCACGTCGCCGCGACCGTCCCCTACGCCCGGTACTTCCTCGCCGCCATCTACCAGTTCCAGTTCCACCAGGCCCTCTGCCGGGCGGCGGGGTGGAAAGGGCCGCTCCACGAGTGCTCGATCTACGGCTCGAGGGAGGCGGGCCGGGCGCTCGAGGCGATGCTGCGGCTCGGGGCCTCGCGGCCCTGGCCGGAGGCCTACGCCGCCCTCACCGGGACGACGCGCCCGAGCGCCGCCGCGCTGCTCGAGTACTTCGCGCCGCTCCGCGCCTGGCTCCGGAAGGCGAACGCCGGCCGGCGCTGCGGCTGGTGAGGCCGCGCCCGGGCGCTCAGGGCCCGAGGGCGATCCGGAACGGGCCGGCCGCCGCCTCCCCGCCGCGCAGATCGCTGGCGACCACCCAGAGGAGCGCCTCGGTCGCCCCGGCGGGGAGGTCCTGCGACTGGAGGGAGGTCGACGCGGTCGGCGCGAGCCCGCGGTCGAGCGTGAAGCGACCGGCGGTCGTGTAGAAGGAGACCACGATCTCCTCGGTGGCGAGCGCCCCGGAGGCGTCGGTGTACTGCTGGATCGAGGCCGGATCGATCGCCGCCGTGACCGGGAGCGAGCCGCCGGCGGGGAGGGTCCCGGCGATCCCGGAGGTGGCGGCGGGCGCGCCCCCCACCTCGATCGACTGGAACACCGGCGGCAGGTTCGGCTGGGGCGGCGGCCCCTGGGTGGTGACCGGGATCCGCTGGATCGCCTCGCGGGTCAGGCCGGCGCCGTCGGTCGCGACGTAGCGCACGATCACCTCCAGGGTCGCCGGGAGGCCGGTCCCGGGCGGCGCGCCCGGCAGGGAGCCCCCCGCGGCCGACAGGCAGGCCTGCGCGAGCGCGACGGGATCGAGGGTGACCGCGCCGCCGGCGGCCGGGGTGAGCGGCGTTTCGCAGGCGGGCAGGACGCACGCGTAGGCGGCGGTCGCGCCGGCGGAGAAGGGGCACGCGCTCCAGCGCGCCGACGCCGGCGGCGCGTCGCCGGGCGCGGCGGTGACCGCCTGGACGGTGACCGTCTGCCCCGGGCCGACCTCTGGCGGGGTGGTCACGAGGGCCAGCACCCGGAGGTCCGTGATCACCGAGCCGGGGGTGAAGGGGCTGGTGCACCCGGAGAGCAGGGCCGAGAGGAGGGCGGCGGCGGCCCGGCCGGCGCGCGGCGCTCGCCGGGGGCGCGGAGGGGGAGGGGGCGGGGGAGGAGGGAAGGGCGGCGAGGGCGGCATGATCACCACTCCGCGGTGAGCCCGAGGATCGGGAGGATGGGGAGGCCGGTGACGTAGCTCGACTGCGAGTAATCGGCGCTGTACTGGAGCCCCTCGACGTTCGCGTGGTTGGTCGCGTTCTCGACGTCGAGGTAGAGGGTGAGCCGCCAGGTCCGGTAGATCCAGGTCCGATCGACCCGGACGTCGAGCTCCTCGAAGGTCGGCAGGCGCGCCGAGTTGACCGCGCCGTAGACCGGCACGTAGGTCCCGGTCGCCGCGTCGAAGATCGAGCCGGTCACCGGGGTGTACGGGCTCCCGGACACCAGGCGGACGCGCGTCCCGAGCGACCAGTGGGCGTCGAGGTTCCAGGTGGCGAGCGCGGTCAGGATGTGGGGCTGGTCGAAGTCGAAGCGCCGCTCCGGCTGGCCGTAGCCGTCGGTGCGGAAGGCGCGCTGGTAGGTGTAGGCGATCCAGCCGAAGAGCGAGGTCCCGAGCTTGGCCCGCAGCAGGAACTCCAGCCCGTAGACCCGGCCGGTCCCGGCCGAGGCGTAGATGGGGACGGCGGGGTCGTAGGCCGAGAGCGGGTTCGCCACCACCAGGTCGGAGAGGCGCTTGTAGAAGCCGGTGAGGTGCGCCTCCACCCCGTCGGCGAGCCGCTGCTCCACCCCGACCGACGTCTGGACCGACCGCTCCGCGAGGAGATCGGGGTTCCCGGTGGTCGGATCCGACTCCTGCGGCGTCGGCGGTTGCTGGTAGAGGCCGATCCCCCCCTCGAGCGTCGTCCCGGGGATCGCCTCCCACCGGACGGTGAGGCGCGGATCGGTCGTCCCCCGGTCGAGCTGGGAGTACCAGTCGAGGCGGAGGCCGGGGAGGACCGTGAGGCCGGGGAGCGGCTCCCAGCGCAGCTCCGCGAAGAGGGCCGGCTCGAGGAGCTCGGCCCGCTTGGCCGCGCCCACCACCGGCGCGACCGAGATCGGCGTGGGCGGCTGTCCCTCGAGCGGCACCTGCGGGGCGTTCACCCCGATGTCGGCCACCGTCGCGGTCGCGTCGAGGCCGGCGCGGAGCTGGAGCGTCCGCCCGAGCTCCGCGGTCCAGGTGCTCCGGAGCGCGGCGCTGACCAGCCCGAGGTCGAAGAAGAACTGGGGGCCGAAGGCGGTCCGGAACTGCTGGAGCTCGACCTGGGCCGAGGTGTCCTGGCGGAGGGCGCCGGCGACCGGCCCGGAGAGCTCCGCCTGGACGGCGTGGAACATGGTGCGGAGGCCGAAGCCGCCGGCGATGACCGGGTCGGCGGTCGGCTGGTGGAGGATCGCGCTCACCTCGTCCAGCGAGCCGTAATAGAGGAGGCGGAGCGCCTGATCGCCGAGCTTCTTCGTCGCGATGAACTGGTAGTCATAGTAGCGGGGGGCGGTGTCGAAGGAGAGCGTGGCCCCGCTGGGGATGACGGCCGAGAGGATCGCGTCGATCCAGGAGCGGTGGAAGGCGAAGCCCCCCGCCCAGCCGTCGCCGAGCGGCCCCTCGAGCGAGACGCCGGCGTCGTAGAGGTTCACGTCGGCCTGCCCGCGGAGCAGGTCCGACGCCGGGTCGCGGAGCTTGACCTCGATGATCCCGCCGGTCGCGCGGCCGTAGTCGGGCGCGAAGTTGCCGGGGACGAAGTCCACGGAGTCGAGGAAGCGCGGGTTCACCGTGCTGCGCAGGCCACCGAAGTGGTAGATGGCCGGGATCTCCTGCCCCTCGACGAAGACCTTGCTGTCCCCCGGGGCCGAGCCGCGCAGGATGAGCTCGCCGCCGCCGAAGGCGCCCCGGGCGGCCCCGGGGAGGTCGAGGACGGCCTTGAGGGTGTCCCCCTGGCTCCCGGCGACCTTGGCCACCTCCTCGGAGGTGAGCACCTCGCGGGTGACCTCGCTGCGCACCGGCGCGGCCCGGACGTAGGCCTCGTACCCCGCCCCGGCCTGCTCCAGGTAGAAGGTCTGGTCGCGCTCCTCGCCGGCGCGCGCGTCGATCCGCGCCTCGAGCCGCTCGTGGCCGGGCGGGACCGCCACCACCACGAAGCGCGCCGCCGGGACCTCGACCAGGAACCGGCCGTCGACGCCGGTCGTGGTCCGGAGGACCGCGTCGCCCGCCCGCACCGCGACGGGGACGCCGCCGAGCGGTCGGCGGGTGCCGCGCTCGAGGAGCCGGCCGGTGAAGCGGACCGGGCGCGGCGGCGGCGTCGCCGGGGAGGGCGCGGGCGGGGCGGAGATCCGGAGGCGGAAGGTGATCGTCACCGGCACCGGCTCGCCGGTCGCCAGCCGCCCCGGCTCGAACCGGAAGCGGCGCGCGGCGGCCAGCGCCGCCCCGTCGAACGGCTCGCCCGCGCCGCGCTCGAGCCGGACCGCCTCGACGCCCCCGCTCGCGGCGACGTCGATCGCCAGGACGACGGCCACCTCGGGGGAGGGGAAAGGGGTGCCGGCGGGGAGCTCGGCGGCGACGAGCTCGAGGAGGCGCGGCGGCGACGCGAGCACGGGCCCGGCGGGAGGTCCGGAGGGGCGCTCGCTCGCCCAGGCCCGCGCCGGGAGCGAGGCGCTGGCGAGCGCGAGGGCGCAGGAGAGGGCGAGGCGGCGCAGGAGCATGCCCGGGGCGCTCAATCGTCGAGCCGGAACTTCCAGGTGAAGGGGATCCGGACCGAGACCGCCCGGCCGCTCCGCCGGCCGGGCCGGAAGCCGAGCCGCCGCGCCAGGAGGACCGCCACCGGGTCGAAGCCGTGACCGGCCGGGGCGATCACCCGCGCCGCGGCGACCCGGCCCTCCTCGTCGACGAGCAGCTCGAGCAGCACGTCCCCCTCCAGCCGATCGCGGCGCGCCTGGTCGGGGTAGAGGGAGCGCACCTCGAGCGCCGGGGGGATCCGGGCGAGGGACGGCGGCTCGTCCAGGTCGGTCAGGTCCCCGGGCGGTCCGCCGCCGGGCTCTCCGACCGGCTCCGGACCGATGGGCGACGTCGCCGGCGCGCCCGGATCGCCGCGCGCGGCGGTCGGCCCGGCGGTC
>JAJXSQ010000160.1 GCA_021784495.1 Myxococcales bacterium
TGCGGGCCACCGCCGCGCGCTCCGCGGCGAGCGCCGCGTCGCGGGTGGTCGCGAAGCCGCGGGCGCGGGCGGCGAGCGGGCGCTCCTCGGCGGCGAGCCGATCGAGCTGCAGCTCGAGCCGGCGCAGGCGCTGCGAGGCCGCCCCGGGGCGGGGGAGCTGCGCCTCGCGCGCCGCGGAGGCGCGCTCCCGATCGTCGAGCTGGCGCGCGAGGTCGTCGAGCCGCCGCGCCTCGGGGGCGAGCGCCTCCTCGGCGCGGTCCAGGGCCATCCGGCGCGCGGCCACGCGGGCGAGGCGGGCGTCGAGCGCCGTCTCCTGCGCGTGGAGCGGTCCGCCCTCGTCGGGGGCGGCGACGGGGGCGGCCGCGGCGCCGGGCTGGTAGGCGTCGTACTGGACGTGGCGCGGCACGCCGAGGAGGGCGGGGCCGAAGGCGTGGAGGGCGAGGCGGAAGCGGGGGTGGTCGCCGAGGGCGAGCGCGGCGGGCTCCTCGGGCTCCGGCCGCTCGACCTCCTCCTCGACCGGCGCGGGCGCCGTGACCTGCCGGGTCGGCGCGGCGAGGAAGCCGAAGCCGATCGCGACCCGGACGCCGTGCTCGTCGGGGAGGTAGGAGGCGCCGATCGAGATCCCGAGGCGGGGCGTCGCCTCCCAGCGGATCGCGCCGCCGAGGAGGTCGCCGCGGGGGCCGTGGGTCCCGTCGAGGACGACGTGGAGGCCGTGCTGCGGCCCGACCGCGACGGCCAGGCCGGCGGTCGCGCCGCGCGGTCCGTTGGCCTCGGTCTCCCAGCCGCCGTAGCCGGCGACGCGGAGCGGGCCCTCCCGGCCGAAGGAGACGATGGCCCTGCCGCCGCCGGCGCCGCTGGCGTTCAGCCGGTCGGTGTAGCCGTCGATGGCGACGGAGGGGAGGAGGCCGGCGCCCGACGCGAGGTGGAGCTTGAGCGCCGAGCCGAAGAGCACCGAGGCCGGGTGGGGATCCCCGGGCTGCCCCGACTCGCGGGTGGAGAAGCCCCACTCGAGCGCGCCCAGGCCGATGCCGATGGAGGCGGGCATGGGGCCGAGCCGATCGGGGCTCCCCTTCTCGTGGTCCCAGCCGACCTCGGCGCCGACCAGGCCGGTGCCGCGGTCCATCACCTCGGCGTCCGGGACGTCGAGGAGCCCGGACTCGCCCTGGTGGGTGGGGAAGGGATCGGCCCTGCCAGGCGCGGGCGCGAGGAGGGCGGCGAGCAGCGCCGCGGCGCCGGCAGCTCCGAGGATCCTCACGCGTCTCCCCTCCCGTCGCCGCGCGGGGTCGAGCCCGGGTGGCCCCTGGTCAGTCCGAACTGCGTCAAGGTGCGCTCCACCGAGCGGACGCTCACCGGATGGCCGAGCCGTTCCAGGTCGCCGGCGATCGCCTGCGCGCTGCGCGCCGGATCGCGGAGCCGGGTCCGGACGATGAAGCGGACGACCTCGATCGGCCGGCGCCAGGCGGTCCGCGGGCCGGGGGTGCGCAGGAGGAGGCCGCCGAGCCCCTCCTCGCGGAAGCGGCGGAGCTTCTCGTAGTAGGTGCTCCGCGACCTGCCGAAGTCGGTGAGGACCTGGTCGAGCGGTCGGCCGCTCGTCTCCCCCTCGATGAGCATGAGGAGGTCGAGCGCGGCCTCGTCGCCGCCGCGCAGCGGCAGGATCCCGCCGGGTCCATGGATGGCGTGCAGGTCGGTCTTCACGGAGTCGGTCGGCTCGCGTCGGTCCCGGAGATTCCGGCGGTGGTCGATGAAAAAAACGGGCGGGCCCCCCCTTCCAGGGACCCGCCCGGTGCAGCGCTCGCCTACTTGATGTGGCAGGCGCCGCAGGTGCCGCCGGAGATGCTGCTCGGGACCCGGAGGAAGTGCGGGGTGAGGCCGGACACGTTGTCCTGGTGCGGGTTGTGGCAGGAGGCGCACTCGACGGAGTAGGCGCCGGCGGTGCCGTACAGGTAGATGTACGCGCCGGCGGTGGAGGCGGCGCCGCCGGTGACGCAGGTCGGGACGCCGGCGATGCAGCCGGTCGTCGCCACGGTGCCGAACTGCGTGGGGTCGGCCTTCGAGGCGCCGAGCGAGGTGGTCGAGCCCGGGAACGGGATGCCGACCGGGTGCTGGCCGGTCAGGTTGGTGAAGGTGGTCGAGCCGACGGTGTTGAGCGCGAACTGGTTGGTCGCGAGGGCGGTGGTGTAGGACGAGGCGCCCGAGGCGAGGTTGCTGGCGACCGTGGAGGCCGTCCCCTGGCTGTTGACGATGACGTTCAGGGCGACCGTGCCGTCGTGGCAGGAGAGGCAGCGCTGCGAGGGGGCGTCGATGGTGGAGTTGGTCGTCGGCAGGGCGGTGCCGGCGAGGGTGGTGGTGGCCGCGGTCCAGGCGGCGCCGGTCGGGCTCTTGCGGGCCCAGAGGGGCGCGCCGGCCGCCGACACGGTGTTGTGCGGCTGGTGGCAGAAGACGCAGGGGTCGCTCTGGTCGGTGAAGTGGATCGTCCCGGTGCCGGAGGCCGCCAGGTTGTGCTTGGTGGTGCCGATCTGGGTGGCGGAGGCGAGCCCCGGGGCGATGGCGGCCAGGGCGGCGAGGAGCTTCAAGGAGTTGCGCATGTAGGTGCTTCCCTCCGGGGCTCGCGCCCCGACGTGGTGCGGCTCCGCCGGGGGGCGGAGTCGGGTCGGCTGCTTCGCTGACCCGGAGGCGGGGGCCTTCGGATCGTGAGATGCGATGGCTCGAACGGGTAGCAACCGGGGTGCCACCGCCGCGCGCGAGTAAAATCGGGCGGATGGGCGTCCGGGGGGCGACGGCGATGGGCCCGTTCACCCAGGGTTGGGGCAGAAGCCCCAACCGGACCGCGCGCCGGAGACGGCGGTGTTCAGCGCGACGCCGGCGAGGCGGCGCTCCCGGCGCCGGCCGGGGCCGGGGCGGCGGGCCCGCCCGGGTCGGGGAGGAACTGGTAGACGTTCACCCGCGGTGCCGGTCCCTCGTCGCCGACGTAGACGAGATCGTGCGCCGGATCGAGCGCGATCGACGCCGGCATCTGGAAGTACTCGAGGAGCCCCGCCTTCCCGCCGAAGGCCATGAGGAAGCGGTTCTCCTGGTCGAACAGGTCGACGACGCCGTTCTCGCCGTCGACGACGTAGACGATCCCCCGCCGGTCGACGGCGATCGCCTTGGGGCGGGCGAACATCCCCGGCCCCTCGCCGCGCTCCCCGAAGATCCGCAGGAGGCGCCCCGCCGGGTCGAAGACCTGGACCCGCGCGTTGAGGGTGTCGACGACGTAGACGTTCCCCTGGCCGTCGACGGCGACGGCGCCGGGGAAGTTGAACTGGCCGGCCTCGGTCCCCCGGGTGCCGATGGTGCGGAGGAGCTGGCCGCCGAGGCTGTAGACGAGGACCCGGTGGCGCTGGGAGGTGGGGAAGGAGCCGTCGCAGACGTAGAGGAGCCCGCGCGCGCGGTCGACGGCGATGCCGGTCGGGCGCTCGGCGTCGCTCCCGAACTCGCGCAGGAGCTTCCCGGCGTGATCGAAGACCTGGATCGATCGGCGCGGCGGCTGCGAGACGTAGACGTCGCCGCGCCCGTCGATCGCCAGGCCGAAGGGGGAGGCGAGGGCGAAGTCGGGGGCGAAGACCTCGAGCGTCCGGGCCTCGAAGTTCCAGCGGAGGACCTGGCCGAGCGACTGGTCGGCGACGTAGACCTCGTTCCCGCCGTCGCCCACCGCGAGCCCCGAGGGCTGCTTGAAGCCGAGCGGGTGGCGGCCGGTGAGGGCGCGGCGGAAGGCGGCCATCCCGCTCTCCACGTCGGCCTCCGAGATCAGGGCCCGGCTGAACCGGACGCGGGGCGGATCCGGCTCGGCCGGCCAGCGGACCGGCGTCCCGGTGATCGGCCCGGTGGCGCAGGCCGAGGCGAGGAGGAGGGTCGCGGCGAAGGCAGCTCGGGAGGCCGGCATCGGAGGCTCCGTGGTGGGGGTCAGGGAGAGGCGGGGACGGCCGCGGCGGCGGCGGTCCGGTCGAGGGTCACCGCCGCGGCGGCCCGGAGGCGGGCGAGGAGGGCGTCGGACGCGCGGACCTGGGCGTCGGCGCGCGCGCGCGCGGCGACGTCGGCGCGGATCTCGGCGAGCGGCCGGGGGTGCGCGGGCACCACGGCGTCGCAGCGGAGCAGGTAGAAGGCCCGCGCGATCTCCAGCGGGCCCACGAGCCGTTCCGCCGGGGCGGAGCGGAGGGCGCGGACGAGGGGGGCCTGCGCCGGGTCGTCCTCCAGGCGGGCGAGCGCGTCCAGGTCGAGCGTCCCGAGGTCCCCGCCGGCGGCGGCGGTGCGCGGGTCGGCGCTCCGCTCGCGGGCCACCGCCTCGAAGGGCGCGCCGCCCTCGATCCGCCGCAGCGCGTCGCGGGCGTCGCCCTCGGAGCGGACCACCAGCGCGCGGCAGCGGCGAGAGGGCGCGACCCGGTAGTCGGAGAGGTGGGAGCGGTAGAACCCCTCGACGGCGCCGTCGTCCGGCGCGGGGACGCCGTCGCGCACGAGCTGGGTGAGCGCGATCGCCTCGGCGCGCCGCGTCGTCGCGGCGAGCGCCGCGTCGGCCGCCGGACCGCGGTCGAGGCCTGCCCGGGCCCCCTCCGCCTCGAGGAGCCGCTCGTCGACGAGCTGCCCGGCCAGGGCGGTCTTGAGCGACGGGCCGGTGCCGTGGCCCGGAGCGCCGGGGCCGAAGGTCCGGCGGTAGAGGTCGAGGACGTCGCCGTACCGGACCGGCCGGCCCGGGACGGCGGCGACGACGTGGTCGAGGTCGCGCGGCTCGACCGAGGCGCCGGTCGCGGCCAGGAAGGGCTCGTCGACGGTGACGCCGGCGCGGGCCCGGAGCTGGGCGACCAGGTGGCGCCGCGCCGCCTCCAGGTCCTGCCGCCGGGCGAAGGCGGCGATCTCGGCCCGGCGGGCGGAGAACTCGGCGTCGGTGCCGATCGACCGCTCGGTCACCTGGAGCAACCCCCAGCCGAGCTCCAGCTCGACCGGGCCGACCACCTGGCCGAGCGGCGCGGCGAAGACGGCGTCGCCGAGCTTCCCCGGGAGCTGGGCGCGGGTGCGCGTCCCGAGCGAACCGCCGCGGCGGGCCGACTCCTCCTGCAGCGAGCGGCGCGCCTCCTCGGCGAAGGGGGCGCCGTGGGCGAGCCGATCGAGCGCGGCCGCGGCCTCCGCGCGGGTGGCCAGGACGACGAGGCGGACGTTCGCGGAGTCGGCGTTCAGGTGGAAGAGCGCGCGGAGCTGCGCGTCGTCCGGCTCGATCCCGGCGAGGGCGCGCTCGAGGTAGCGCCGCGCGCCGAGCGCCCTCCGCCGCTCCTCCAGCTCGCCGGCGAGCCCCGCGGGGAGGTGGAGCCGGCGCCGGTCGAACTCCTCGGCGAGGACCGCCTCGTCGACGAGCTCGGAGAGCGCCTGGAGCGCGGGGCGCGCGAGCCCGGTCCCCCGGTCCATCGCGAGCCGCTCCTCGAGGTCGCGGAGGGTGATGGGGGCGCCGTCGACCCGGGCGACGACCGCCGGGGGCTGCTCCGGGGTCGCGGGTGCGGCGCCCGGGGCGGAGCCCGACGCGGCGAGCGCCAGGGAGACGGCCAGGGCGAGGTTCACGGGGGCTCCTCATACCTCGAAACGCGCCCCGCGGTCCGCGCGGACCTCGGCGCGCCGCGGTCCCTACCGGCCGCCGGCCCCGGTCGTCGGCCCCGCCGGCTCGCCGCC
>JAJXSQ010000161.1 GCA_021784495.1 Myxococcales bacterium
CGCGCGCCCGCCGCGCCAGGGCGGCGAGCGCGCCGGCGTCCTTCCGGGCGAGCGCCGCCTGGGCCTCGGCGCGGCGGTCCCTGGGCAGGCGCGCGGCGTCGAGCACCGCGGCCGCGAACCGGGCGTGGCCGACCTCGATCACGGCGTCGCCGAGCCCGACCGTCTCGAGCGCGCGCGCCAGCACGACCAGGGCCTCCGCGTCGTACCGCGCGCCGCCGCCGCCGAGCAGCTCCACCCCGGCCTGGTAGACCTCCCGCGGCCGGCCGGCCCGGGCCTCCCGCGCCCGGAGGACGGGGCCGTCGTAGCAGAGCCGCGCCGGCGAGGGGAGGGCGTCGGGGCGCGCCGCGTAGAGCCGGGCGATCTGCGGGGTGATGTCCGGGCGGATGGCCACCACCTGGCCCGATCCCGGCTCGACGAACTTCATGACGTCGGCGAGCGCCTCCGGCGAGAGCCCCCGCTCGACCACGTCGAGCCGCTCCAGCGTGGGCAGGAAGAGGCGGCGATAGCCGAACCGGGAGAAGACCTCCTGGAGGCGCCCGGAGAGCTCGGCGAGGTGCGCCGAGTGGTCGGGGAGCAGATCCCGCAGGCCGGCGGGGAGCGAGAGGTCGATCATGTGCGGGGGGTCCTCGGCGGCTAGAGGGCGATGCTCTTGACGGAGCGGACGTGCGGCAGCGCCCGGACGCGCTCCAGCACCTCCGGCCCGGGCGCGGAGTCTACGTTGAGGAAGGCGAACGCGCTCCGGCGATCGTCGGTGCGCGAGAGGGAGATGCGGGCGATGTTCACCCCGGCGGCGCCGAGGACGGTCCCGAGGTTGCCGACCACCCCGGGCGCGTCGTCGTTCTCGCAGAGCAGGACCGGGCCCTCCGGCACCGCCTCGACGCGGTAGGGACCGACGCGGACCACCCGCGCGTCGCTCCGGCCGTAGACCGTCCCGGCGACCGTCGCCTCGCCGCCCGGGCCGCGCACCGCGACGGTGAGCAGCCCGGCGTAGTCCTGCGGTCCGTCGATCCGCTCCTCGTGGAGGGTGATCCCGCGCTCCCGGGCGATGGCCGGCGCGCTCACCTCGTTCGCCGGCACGTCGAGGGCGTGCCGGAGGAGCCCGACGAGCACCCGGCTGGCGAGCGGGCGGCCCGGCGCCGCCGCCAGGTCCCCGCCCAGCGACACCACCACCTCCTGCAGCCCCCCGGGGAGGAGCTGCCCGGCGAGCGCGCCGAGCCGCTCGGCCAGCGGCAGGTAGGGGCCGACCAGGGCGAGCGCCTCCCGCGGCAGCGTCGGCAGGTTCACGGCGCCGCGCGCCACGCCGTGCTGGAGGAAGAGCGCGAGCTGCTCGGCGATGGCCACCGCCACCGCCGCCTGGGCCTCGCCGGTCGAGGCCCCGAGGTGGGGGGTGAGCACGACGTTGTCGAGCCGCAGCAGCGGGTGGTCCGCGGGTGGAGGCTCGACCTCGAAGGTGTCGAGCCCGGCGCCCCCGAGGTGACCGGAGACGAGCGCGGCCGCGAGGGCGGCCTCGTCCACGATCCCTCCGCGGGCGCAGTTCACGAGCAGCGCGCCCGGCCGCATCGCCGCGAGGGTCGCCGCGCCGACCAGGTGGTGGGTCTGCTCGGTGAGCGGGACGTGGAGGGAGACGACGTCGGCCTCGCGCCAGAGCCGGTCGAGCGGGACGAGGGTGACGCCCAGCTTCGCGGCCGCGTCCGGCCCGATGAACGGGTCGTGGGCGATCACCTTCATCCGCAGCGCCAGGCAGCGGTCGACCAGGATCGAGCCGATGTTCCCGATCCCGACCACCCCCAGGGTCTTGCCCGCGAGCTCCCGCCCCTGGAACCGCTTCTTCTCCCAGCGCCCGGCCTTGACGCTCGCCGTCGCGCTCGCGACGTGCCGGGCGAGGGCCAGGATCATCGCCAGCGCGAGCTCGGCGACCGTGGTCGCCGAGCCGCCCGGCGTGTTCATCACCACCACGCCCCGCCGGGTCGCCGCCGCCACGTCGACGTTGTCGACGCCGACGCCGGCGCGGCCGATCACCGCGAGCCGGCCGGCGCGCTCGAGCAGGCGCGCGGTGACCCGGGTCGCGCTCCGCACCGCCAGCGCGTGGTAGTCCCCGATGGCCTCCTCGAGCTGCTCGGGGGAGAGCCCCACCCGCACGTCGACCTCCAGCCCGGCGCCGCGGAGGATGGCCACCGCCTCCTTCGAGAGATCGTCCGCGACGAGAACCCGGTGCATTCGCTCCTCCCGCGCAAGGGCGGCCATGCTCGCAGCGGGGGGCGTGGACGTCAACGCGGCGGCGGGCGCGAGGCGCCCCGCCGGGGACGCGCGCTCAGGGGTCGCGGGCGCCCGGCGCGCGCAGCCCGGCGAGGACCATCGCCGCGAGCTGCTCCTTCACCCGGTCGATCTCCTCCTCGGGCGGCGCCGCCGGGCGGACGAGCCCCATCACCAGCCCGGTCAGCGTCATCTCGAGCGCCCCGAGCACCGCCGCGGCCGCCAGCACCGGCTCGAGGTCCCGGCGCAGCTCGCCCCCCTCCTGGCCGCGGCGGATCACGTCGGCCACGATCCCGACCGCGGTCGCGAAGGTCTGCGGGGTCGAGCCGGCCCGGAGGGCGTTCGGCGTCCGGGTCACCTCCAGCATCAGGACGCGGACCGCCGAGGGGGCGGTCTTGTAGACGTCGATGATGAAGCCGCAGACTCCGGTGAGCTTCTCCGCCGCCGACCCCGGACCCTCGTCGATGGCCCGCAGCGCCGCGATGAGGATGGTCCACTGCTCGGCGAAGACGCTCTCCAGCAGCTCGTCCTTGTTCTGGAAGTAGTGGTAGACGAGCCCGTAGGCGACCCTCGCCTCCCGCGCGACGTCGGCGATGCGGCAGCCGTGGTAGCCGCGCTCCGCGAAGACCCGGACGGCCGCGTGCAGGATCGCCCGGCGCTTCTCCGGCTCCGGGATCTCGACCGCGGCGTGGCCGGCGGATGGGCGACTCTGGCGCGGGGACATCTCGCACTCCTCGTCAGGGGGCCGGGACTCTAGCAGAAGCGCCGGGCGCGGGTACAGGCGCGTCGATCACTCGGGCGGCAGCGCCGCGGGGCGGCCCAGGTCCACCGACATCGAGTACCCGAACTGACCGCAGTCGTTGAGGAAGACCGTCGCGTGCAGCCGGAAGCACTGGCAGGGCGAGTCCCAGGTCACCGTCGCCGTCTGCACCTGCACGTGGCTCGCGCCGAGCGTCCGGGTCCCGGCGCCGCTGCAGGACGGCACCTCGATGGGACGGACCGGCACCATGATGTCGTAGACGACCGTGGCGGGCCCGAACCGGAGCGTCGTCCCGGTGGTGCCGCTCGCGATCGCCTGGAGGTTCGCGGCGCGCGGATCGAAGAGGTCGTCCACGCCCTCGACGAGCTGCCCCGAGCCGCCGGAGCCGAAGGCGAGGAGGCCGAGGTGCAGGTCGTCGCCGCGCGGATCGGCGGCGTGGCCCTGGAGGTGGAGCTCGGAGAACGCGTCGAGCCAGGAGTGAAGGGGGGTCGGCGGCGCCGGGAGGAGCCGGCCGGTCGGCCAGAAGCGGATCTGCGCCTCGCCGCCGAAGGAGCCCGCGCCGCCGCGGGCGTCGAGGTAGGTCTCGGCGAGCCGCCCGCGCCCCACGTCGATCTCCTGCCCCACCTCCGCCTGGAGGAGCTCGACGCCGGCGCGGCTGAGCCGGGTCGAGAGCGCCAGCCGGGCCTGCTGGTACACCCCGTCCGGCGCGGCCGCGGCGAGCCGGGGTGAGAGGAAGGCGGCCCCCGTCCCCGCCGGCGTCGCCGGGGCGCGATCCCAGCCGTCGTAGGCGAACGCGGGGAGCGCCGCGCCCTGAACCGCCGTGCCGTACCGCCACTCCAGGCGGGGCTCGATGGTGTGGCGGAGATCGCCGTAGTCCCGGGAGAGCTCGGTCGAGACCTCGACCCCACCCACCCCCCACAGATCGGCCGCCGGCGGCTGCGCCGCGTCGAAGAGGTAGCCGAGCGCCGCCCCGCGGAGGAACGGCACGACCGACAGCGCGCCGCCCAGGAGGACCGGGGCCGCGACCTCGACCCGCCCGTCGAGCCGGCTCACCGCCAGCCGCTCCCCCGGCTGCCAGCGGCCGTCGAGCTGCGTGGGGTCGGCGAGGTTGCGGGTGAAGCCGACGTCCGCGGGCCCGATCCCGGAGGCGCCGCCGTCGGAGGTGACGCCCTGGATCGGCGCGTAGCGCGAGAGCCCGATGCGCCCCGAGAGCCGGAGCGGCCCGCCGAGATCGACCGGCGCGAGCGTCGCGGCGAGCGACGGCCACTCCTGGAACCCCGGCAGCCGCGAGCCGAACGGGCCGCTCCAGAGCTGGTCGAGCGCGCCGCTGGGAGCGACCGGCTCCAGGTAGGCGGCCGAGACCTCGAGGACCGCGTCGTCGCCCCGGCGGGAGAGGACGGCCGCGGAGCGGGTGCTGGTCGCCCACTGCTGGAAGTAATCCGGGCTGAAGTCGCGGAGGTAGAGGGGATCCCCCACCAGGTCGAGATCGGCGTGGAGCTCGTCGCGGTCGTCGAAGCGCTGGTCGTGCGTCCCGATCACGTCCGCCCGGAGCCCCTTCACCCCGGGGGCCCCCAGCGCCGGGTTGGCCTCGTCCTGGACGTCCCAGAGGCCGTCGAACCGGATCAGGCCGGCGGCCCCGGTCCAGGGGGCCCAGCGGAGCTCGACCGAGCCGCCGGGCCCGCGCACCGAGGGAAGCCCCGCCAGGCTCTGCCCGGGGGGAGGTCCGAACGCGTAGCGCGGCGTGACGGTGAGGTCGGCGCTCTCGCCGAGCGTCAGGAAGACCGGCTCGCCGAGCATCAGGCCGGTCCCGCCGCTCGAGCCGACCTCCGGGAAGAGGAGGCCGCTCTCGCGGTGGCGGAGCGGGAGGGAGAGCCACGGGGCCGCGAAGATCGGGATCGACGCGTCGGGGGGCAGGAAGGGCGGCGTGACGTAGAGGACCGGCCAGGAGAGGTTCACGCGCTTCCCCGGCTCGATCACCGCCTGGGAGGCGTGGATCTCCCAGGGCGGTGGCCCCCGCGAGGGGCAGTCGCACGGCGTGACGACCGCGCCGGAGAGCGTCAGGGGCCCTCCCTCTGTGCCGGAGGCGGCGCGGCCGCGCGCGGTCACGAGGTTGCGTCCGCAGGTGGCGGCATCGCTCAGGTGCGCCACCTTGGAGAGATCGGTCCCCGCCGGCTTCTGGAACACGACGACGTTGCTCGCCTCGAAGGGCCCGTCGAGCACCGCGTGGATCCCGTCGGCGGCGAGGACGCGAGACGCGTCGGTCAGCAGGGCGTCGCCGACCGCGTCGACCGCGCCCGTCGCGGGATCGTAGGTCGCGGTGCGGCTCCGGAGCTTCACCAGCCCGCGGGTGATCGTCGCCCCACCCTCGAGCCGGTAGAGCCCCGCGGCCACGTCGTAGGAGGCGTGGGGCGCCTCGATCTGGACGGGGCCGCCGTCGCCGCCGGGCGGCGGCGACGCGTTCGAGAGGAGCCCGGCCATCGCGGCCAGGACGGCGAGGATCTGCACCCTCCGACTCTAGCGCGGACGAGCGGGGGGGCGGGGCTCGACCGTCTCCACGGCCGGCGCCTCCGCGCTCGCCGGTGGCGCCCCGTCCGGCGTCATCGTCGCCGCAGGCGCGCCCGGGGATGCGGCGCTGGCTCCAGCCGGGGCCACCGTCGCGGCCGGCGACGTCG
>JAJXSQ010000162.1 GCA_021784495.1 Myxococcales bacterium
CAGGCCGAGATCGAGGTAGGCGCGCGCCGCCGCGGCGTCGCCGGTGAAGCAGTGGATCACCCCGCCCGGCGCCGGCAGCCCCTCCTCGCGCAGGATGGCGAGGCACCGCTCCTCGGCCTCGCGGACGTGGATGACCAGCGGCCGGGCCGCCTGGCGCGCGATCCGGATCGACCGGCGAAAGGCGGCCTCCTGCCGATCGCGCGGCGAGAGATCGTAGTGGAAGTCGAGCCCCGTCTCGCCGACCCCGACCACCCCGGGATCGGCGGCGAGCGCCTCGATCCGGCCCCAGTCCTCCTCGCCGGCCCGGGCCGCGTCGTGGGGGTGGATCCCGACGGTCGCCGAGAAGAACTCCGGCCAGCGGAGGGCGAGCGCCAGCGCGTTCCCGAGATCGCCGGGGCCGCGCCAGAGCCCCACGGCGACGACGCGGGCCACCCCGGCGGCGCGCGCCCGGGCCACCGTCGCCTCCAGGTCGGCCGCGAAGTCGTCGCCGTCGAGGTGGGCGTGCGAGTCGATCAGGTCCAAGGTCCGCCTCCCCGGCCTCCGGGGCGCGACCCCCCGCGGCCGCTCACTTGACCCGCGCGCCGGGCGCGACGCCCGGGTCGACCGTCACCACCCGGAGCGCCGGCGGCTCGCCGGCGGCGAGGAGCATCCCCTGCGAGGTGATGCCGCGCAGCGGCCGGGGCGCGAGGTTCGCCACCACCACGATCCGGAGGCCGACCAGCGCCCCGGGGTCCGGATAGGCCTGGGCGATCCCGGCGACGATCGTGCGCGCCTCCGGCTCGCCGACGTCGACCGAGAGCCGGAGCAGCTTGTCCGCCTTCGGGACCGGCTCCGCCGAGCGGACCAGCCCGACCCGAAGCTCCACCCGGGCGAAGTCCTCGTACTGGATGACCCCGAAGACCGGCTCCGCCGCCGGGCGGGCGGTCGCCCGCGCGGCCCCCTCCCCCGGGCTCGCCCGGGGGGCGCTGCGCGACGCACCGCCCCCGCCGACCAGCCGCTCGACCTGGCTCGCCTCGAGGCGGGCGATCTGCGGCGGCTTGGTCGCCACCTCGACGCCGGCGCCGTCGATCGGGTCGAGCGCCTCGGTCCAGACCCGGGGCGCCGCCTGGCCGAAGGCGGCCGCGAGCTTCCCGGCGAAGACCGGCATGATCGGCCCGAGCATCAGCGCGAGGCCGCAGAGCGCCTCGCCGATGGTGACCAGGACCGCCCGGGCCGCGGGGCCGTCGGGCGCCTCCCAGGGCCGCGTCTCCTGGACGCGCCGGTTGCACACGCTCGCCACCTGGCTCACCAGCCGCACCACCTCGCGGTACTGCAGCTCGTGGTACGCGGCGCGGGCCGCCGGGAGCGCCGCGCGGATCGCCGCCGCGACCTCGGGATCGGGCGCCGCGGTGGTCGCCCGCCCGGGGGTGCGCAGGAGGAGCGCCGCGACCCGCGACGCGAGGTTGGCCACGTTGTTCGCCAGATCGGCGTTGATCCGGTTCCGGAACTCCTCGAGCGACAGATCGAGATCCGACACCCCCGCCCCGAGGCTGGCCGCGAAGTAGTACCGGAGGAGCTCCGGGTCGAGCCCGGCCTCGAGGTAGGTGGAGGCGTTGATGAAGGTCCCCCGCGACTTGGACATCTTCTCGCCGTTCACGGTGAGGTGGCCGTGGACCGCCATCCGATCGGGGAGCTTCAGGCCGGCGGCCCAGAGCATCGCCGGCCAGAAGACGGCGTGGAAGCGGAGGATGTCCTTCCCGATGAAGTGCTCGAGGCGCGTCGGCGCGCCGGGGGCGAGGTAGCGGGCCTCGAAGTCGGCCGGCGCGAGCCGGCGGGACGGCTCGACCTCCGCCGCGAAGTGGTGCTCGCCGCTCGAGAGGTAGCCGATCGGCGCGTCCACCCAGACGTAGAGGAACTTGCCGGGGAAGTCGGGGTCCTTCACCGGGAAGCCGAAGTACGGGGCGTCGCGGGTGATGCACCAGTCCTGCAGGTCGTCGAGCCAGCCCTTCACCTGCTGCCGGACCGCCGGCTCGAGGTGACCCTCGGCCTCGACCCACGCCCGGACGACCCCGGAGACCTCGGGCCGGCGCAGGTCGACGTAGGCGTGGTCGCTCGTCCGGACCACCGGGGCGCTGCCGCAGAGCGCGCAGGCGGGCGCGCGGAGCTCGCGCGGATCGTAGGTGGTGCCGCAGACCTCGCACACGTCGCCGTATTGCCCCTCGGCGCCGCACTTCGGGCAGGTCCCCTTCACGAAGCGGTCGGGCAGGAAGCGAGCGTCGCGCTCGCAGTAGAGCTGCTCGACCGAGCGCTTGTAGATCAGGCCGCGGGCCTTGAGCGCGTCGTAGACGCGGTACGCCCAGGCCTGGTTCTCCGGGGAGTGGGTCGTGTAGTAGGTGTCGTGGCCGATCCCGAAGGCCCGGAAGGTGCGCGCCTGCTCGGCCCGGTACCGCTCGGCGAAGTCGGCCGGCGCCACGCCGGCCTTGCCCGCGTTCACCTCGATCGGCGTGCCGTGGGCGTCGGCGGCGCAGATCCAGGTGACCTCGTCGCCGGTGGCGCGCAGGAAGCGGACGTGGATGTCGGTCTGGACGTGCTCGACCATGTGGCCGAGGTGGATGGGGCCGTTCGCGTAGGGCAGCGCACTCGTCACCAGCCGGGTGGTCATGGGGGTCGGGTCTCCGGTGCGGCGGTACCGAGCAGGCCGAGGAGGACGCGCTCCAGCCGGAGCCGCCCGTCCTGACCGCTCTTCATCGCCAGGTCGGCCTCGTGGAGGCTCACCAGCCCCCCGAGGAGCTCCGCCCGGCCGAAGCGGGTGGAGGCCTGGTACTTCATCCAGAAGCCGAAGGGCTTCTTGCGGCCGAGCTCCTCGGGAGAGATCGACGGGAACACCTGCGCCTCCCAGTCGCGCGGCGAGCGGAGCACCCGCTCCCCCACCGCGGCGCGGGCGCGCTCCTTCTCCAGCAGGAGGCGGCGCACGGTCGCCGCCAGGGAGCCGAGGAGCATGTGCGGGCTCGCGCCGTCGGCCAGCGACCGCCCCAGGACCGCCAGCGCCGCCGGGAGATCGCGCCCCTCCACCGCGTTGCCGAGCGCGAAGAACGGGTCCTCGGCGCTGCGGGTCACGATCGCGTCGACGTCCTCCGCCTCGATCTGCTGGCGCTCGCCGACGTAGGCGACGAGCTTGGCCACCTCTCCGGCGAGCACCCGGGCGTCGCCGCCGACGAGCGCCTCGAGCCGGGCGACCGCCCCCGCGGTGGCGCGCCTCCCCGAGCCCGCGAGGAGCCCCTCCACCACCGGCCCGAGCACCACCCGCGCGTCGAAGGTCCCCTCCCGGGGGATGGCCAGCTCGACCCGCCGGCCGGCCGCCTGCAGGCGCTTCACCAGGGGGAGCCGCCCGTCCACCTTGCCGGCGGCGACGAGCAGGATCTGGCCCGGGGGCAGGCCGCGATCGAGGAGCCGGTCGAGCGCGGCGACGTCGTCCCCCGGGGCCTTCATCTCCCGCTCCGCCGCGAAGCGGCAGGCCGCCACCGCGAAGGAGAGCCCCTCCTCGCCGGGGGCGAAGCCGAGCGCCCGCTCGATCCGCCGCGCCAGCTTCCCCGCGTCGCCGGGCTCGCCCGGGGCGGCGAGGAGCTCGGCGGGCGGCAGCCCGGCGCGCGCCAGGAGCGCGAGGAGCCGCCGCGCCGCCTCCCGCTGGCGCCCCTCCTCCCACTGGGCCCGGGCCCGTCCGAAGGTCTCCTCCAGGTCCTCCTTCGAGGTGAGGAAGGCCGGCTCCTGGACCAGGACCACCTTCCCGCCGCCGAACAGGCCGCCCGTCGAGAGCTCGGCGGCCACCTCGGCCGGCGAGGTCGCGGCGTCCAGCTCGACGAGCTCGAGGGCCCGCCGCTCCTCGGGGACGAGCGCGTGGGCGAGCGCCCGCGCCCCCCGGAGCGAGAGGAACGGATCGCCGTCGAGGAAGTAGACCGGCGCCGGCCGGCCCGCCCGCGCCTCCTCGAGGCAGGCGTCGAGCGAGGCGGCGACCGGGCGCGGGGCGCGGGGGCTAGCGGCCATGGAACCACCCCACGAGCATCCGCTCGAGCGCCAGCGTCGCGGCGCCGTTGCGCCGGAGGGCGGCCAGCATCCCCGCGGTGAGCGCGCGCCGCCGGAGCACCTCGAGCGGCGCGAGCCCGCTCGCCGCCCGCCGCGCGGCGTCGGAGAGGCCGGCGAGCGCGAGCGCCGCGCCGCCCGCCTGGAGGGCGAGCACGTCCCGCCAGAAGACGAGGAGCAGCTCGCCGATCGCCTCCGCCTCCTCCCGGTCCTCCCCCTGCTCCCGCGCGAAGGCGAGCCAGTCGAGCGTCCGGTCGCCGTCGATCCCGGCGAGCCGCGCGACCGCGTCGCGCCGGGCGACGAGCGCCTCGTCGTCCATGGCCAGCGCGCGGCCGATCGATCCCCCGGAGAGCGCCGCCGCCAGCGCCGCGCGCTCGGGCGGGCGCCCGGCGCTCACCAGCCGGGCCGCGACCGCCGCCTCGGGGACGGGCCCGAAGGCGAGCCGGAGGCAGCGGCTCCGGATCGTCGGGAGGAGGGAGTCCGGGCTCGACGAGACCAGGACGAGGGTGGTGTCGTCCGGCGGCTCCTCGAGGGTCTTGAGGAGGGCGTTCTGCGCCGGGGCGTTCATGGCGTCGGCCGGATCGATCACCACCACCCGGCGCCGCCCCTCGAAGCGCCGGAGCGACAGGCGGCGATCGACCAGGTCGCGGATCTGGTCGACCACGATCTCCCGCGAGGGCGCGCGGCCGCCCCGCGGCTCCCAGCGGCCGGCGCGCGCCATCTCCCGCTCCTCGGCCAGCACCCGCACGTCGGGGTGGGCGTCCCGGGCGATCTTCCGGCAGGCGGCGCACGCGCCGCACGGATCGTCGCGCAGCGCGCCGCCCTCCCCCGGCGCCTCGCAGTTGGCCGCCTGGGCCAGGAGCCGCGCCGCGGTCCCCTTCCCCACGCCCGCCGGGCCGCCGAAGAGGTAGGCGTGGTGGAGCGCGCCCCGGCGGAGCGCGGCGCGGAGCGAGCCGAGGGCGCGGTCCTGCGCGATGAGCTCGGCGAAGGGCATCGGGGCGCGAAAGATAGCACGGGGTCCGTCCGGCCCCGGAATGGACACCGCCCCCCTCCGGCGTATGATCCCGGGCTGGAGCCGCCATGAACGTCACCCCCCTCGACATCACCCAGAAGCGCTTCCGCCGCATCCTCCGCGGGCACGATCCGGCCGAGGTCGAGGCCTTCCTGTCGCTGGTGGCGAGCGAGTTCGAGGGGCTGGTGCGCGAGGTCACCTCCCTCCGCGAGGCCGTCCAGCGGAAGGACGAGGAGCTCGCCGAGCACCGGAGCCGCGAGCGGGCCCTCCAGGAGACCCTGGTGACCGCCCAGCGGGCCTCGGAGGAGATCCGCGACGCCGCCCGCAAGGAGGCGGAGATCACCCTCTCGGACGCGGAGCTCCAGGCGGAGAAGATCGTCCAGGGCGCCCACGGGCGGTTCCTCCGGATCGTCGACGAGATCGGGGAGCTGAAGCGCCAGCGGGTCCAGTTCGAGGCGGGGGTGAAGACCCTGGTGGAGAGCCACCTCAAGCTGCTCGAGGCCTTCGCCGAGCCGGCCCGCGAGGAGCCCGTCCCCTTCGCGGCCAGCCGCGCCAAGGCGCTCGACGGCCCCTGAGCGGCGCCCCTAGTGCGCCTCGGCCCA
>JAJXSQ010000163.1 GCA_021784495.1 Myxococcales bacterium
CCGCCGGCGAGAGCCCGGCCGCCCCGGCCTCGACCCGGGCGAGGTCGGCCCGCGCCAGCGCCTCGGCGCGATCGGCCGGCATCGACTCCCCCCGGACCACGACCCGCGGGGCGCAGGCGCCGAGGGCGAGCAGCCCGGCGAGGGCGAGGGCCGCGGGGCCGCGGGCGGAGGCGATCATCGTGGTCCCGGTCCCTACCGCTTCTTCTTCGGCTCCCGCCACCGCTCCGCGGCCTTCTCCCAGAAGGACCGCGCGCGGGGGTGGGTCTCCTCGCCGGAGAGCTCGGCGAACCGCTCGAGCAGCTCCCGCTGCTCCCGCGACAGGTGGGCGGGCGTCTCCACCGCGACCTGGACGTGCAGGTCGCCGCGGCCGCCGCCGTTCAGGTTCGGGATCCCCCGCCCCTTGACCCGGAAGACGGCGCCGGTCTGCGTGCCGGCGGGGATCTTGAGCTTCTGGCCGCCGTCGAGGGTCGGCACCTCGACGGTCGCGCCGAGCGCGGCCTGGGCGAAGGAGATCGGGACCTCGCAGACCAGCTCGGTCCCCTCCCGCCGGAAGATGGGGTGCTCGGCGACCTGGATGACGACGTAGAGATCCCCCGGCTGGCCGCCCGGGACCGGGGACGGCTCGCCGTCGCCGACCGACCGCACCCGGGTGCCGGTGTCGACGCCGGCCGGGATCTTCACCTCGACGGTGACCTCCTCGCGCGTCGCCCCGGCGCCGCCGCAGTCCGGGCACTTGTCGACGATGATCCGCCCCGTCCCCTGGCAGTGGTGGCAGGTGCGGGCCATCGAGAAGAAGCCCTGGGAGACGCGGAGCTCCCCCGCGCCGCGGCAGGTCGGGCAGGTCCGCGGGCCGGTGCCGGGGCGGGCGCCGCTCCCCTGGCAGGTGGCGCAGGGCCGGGCGCGCGGGAGGGTGAGCTGGCGGGCGACCCCGAGGGCCGCCTCCTCCAGGGAGAGCTCGAGGTGGTAGCGGTAGTCGTTGCCGCGGCTCCGCTGGCGCGGCCGCCGGCCGGCGCCGAACATCTCCCCGAAGATGTCGCCGAAGATGTCGTTGATGCTCGCCCCGGCGGCCCCGAAGCCGAAGGGGTCGGCGCCGCCGCCGTGGCCGAAGCGGTCGTAGCGGGCCCGCTTCTCGGCGTCGGAGAGGACGGCGTAGGCCTCGGAGAGCTCCTTGAACTTCTCCTCCGCCGCCTGGTCCCCCTGGTTCTTGTCGGGGTGGAACTGGTGGGCGAGCCGCCGGTAGGCGGTCTTGAGCGTCGCGTCGTCGGCGTCGCGGGCGACGCCGAGGACCTCGTAGTAGTCGCGCTTGTCCACGGTGGGCCGCTCCGCCTAGGTGGCGCCCCCGGGCTGGGCGTAGATGGCGTCCGCGATCCGGTAGGCGCTCCCCTCCAGCCGGGTGAGCGCCTCCTTGATGACCGCCGGGTCGCCGCCGTCGAGGACCGCCTTGAGCGCCTCGAGGTCGGCCCGGATCTCCTCGGCGTCCTCCGGCTTCAGGGCGCTCGCGTACTCCTCCAGGCTCTTCTCGGTGGTGTAGACGAGCCCCTCGGCGTTGTTCCGGAGGTCGGCCAGGTCCTTCTTCTTCCGGTCGTCGGCCCGGTTGGCGTCGGCGTCCTTGATCATCCGCTGGATCTCCGCCTCGGAGAGGCCGGAGGAGGCGGTGATCCGGATCTGCTGCTGCTTCCCGGTGCCGAGATCGCGCGCCGAGACGTGGACCAGGCCGCTCGCGTCGATGTCGAAGGTGACCTCGATCTGCGGGACGCCGCGGGGGGCGGGCGGGATGCCGACCAGCTCGAAGCGGCCGAGCGTCTTGTCGTCGACCGCCATCTCCCGCTCGCCCTGGAGGACGTGGATGGAGACCAGGGGCTGGTTGTCGACGGCGGTCGAGAAGACCTGCGACTTCTTGCAGGGCACGGTGGTGTTCTTCTCGATGATCTTGGTGAAGACCCCGCCGGCGGTCTCGACGCCGAGCGACAGGGGGGTGACGTCGAGGAGGAGGACGTCCTTCACCTCGCCCCGGAGCACCCCGCCCTGGATCGCGGCGCCGACCGCGACGACCTCGTCGGGGTTCACGCCCTTGTGCGGCTCCCTCCCGAAGAAGCGCCGCACCACCTCCTGGACGCGCGGCATCCGGGTCATGCCGCCGACCAGGATCACGGTGTCGAGCTGCCCGGCGGCGAGGCCGGCGTCGCGGAGGGCCAGCTTGCAGGGCTCGACCGTCCGCTCCACCAGGTCGCCGACCAGCTCCTCCAGCGTGGTCCGATCGAGCGCCTCGGCGAGGTGCTTGGGGCCGGTCGCGTCGGCGGTGATGAAGGGGAGGTTCACCTCGGTCTCGGCGGCGCTGGAGAGCTCGTGCTTGGCCCGCTCGGCGGCCTCCTTGAGCCGCTGGAGCGCCATCCGGTCCCGCTTCAGGTCGACGCCGGTCTGGTCGAGGAAGCGCTTGGCGAGCCAGTCGATGATCCGCTGGTCGAAGTCCTCGCCGCCGAGGAAGGTGTCGCCGTTCGTGGCCTTCACCTCGAAGACGCCCTGGTTCAGCTCGAGGATGGTGATGTCGAAGGTGCCGCCGCCCAGATCGTAGACCGCGACCCGCTCGCTCTTGCCCGCCTGCCGCTTGTCGACGCCGTAGGCGAGCGCGGCGGCCGTCGGCTCGTTGATGATCCGGAGGACGTCGAGGCCGGCGATCCGGCCGGCGTCCTTGGTCGCCTGGCGCTGGGCGTCGTTGAAGTAGGCCGGGCAGGTGACGATCGCCTCGGTGACCGGCTCGCCGAGGTAGTCCTCCGCGGTCTGCTTCATCCGGGCGAGCACCATCGCCGAGACCTGGGCCGGGCTGTAGGGCCGGGCCGCGACCTCCACCCAGGCGTCGCCGTTCTCCGCGGGGACGATCCGGTAGGCGGCCAGCCCGGCGGTGCGCTTCACCTCGGCGTCGTCCATCTTGCGGCCGATGAGCCGCTTCACCGCGTAGACGGTCGCCTCGGGGTTGGTGATCGACTGGCGCTTGGCGATCTGCCCCACCAGCCGCTCGCCCCCCTCGGCGAAGGCGACCATCGAGGGGGTGGTGCGCGAGCCCTCGCTGTTGGGGATCACCACCGGCTCGCCGCCCTCCATGACGGCGACGCAGCTGTTGGTGGTCCCGAGGTCGATGCCGATCACCTTGCCCATGTGCTCCCCCGCGCGGCGACCGGTCAGGCCGCCTCGCCCCCGCCGGCGCCCGCCGGTGCCGGTGCGACCGCGACCCCGACCATGGCCGGGCGCACCAGCCGGTCGGCGAGCGTGAAGCCCCGCCCGTGCTCGAGGACCACCGTCCCCGGCTCGGCGTCGGTCGTCGGGACCTGGAGGAGCGCCTCGTGGCGCGCCGGGTCGAAGCGCTGCCCCAGGGCGCTGAAGGGCTTCACGCCGTGGCGGCCGAGCACCTGCTCGAGGCTCGCCCGGACGAGCTTCACCCCGTCGACGAGCGGGTCGCCGGCGGGGGCGACGGCGAGCGCCCGGTCGAGGTTGTCGAGGACCGGGAGGAGGTCGAGGAGGAGCCGCTCGATCCCGAACTTCTGGACCTCCTCCTTCTCGCGCTGCGCCCGCTTCCGGTAGTTCTCGAGGTCGGCGACCGCCCGGAGCCACCGGTCGTGGACCTCGTCGAGCTTCTGCTTGGTCTCGCGGGCGAGCGCCTGCGAGAGGTCGAGCTCGGCGGCCAGGCGGGCGGCGCCGCCGGCGTCCGTCCCGGCGTCGCCCCCGGCCTCGCCGGGCGCCGGCGCGTCGACCGCGCGGCGGGCCTCCACCTGCTCGACGGCGCGGAGCGCCTCGTCGACGGCCGAGGCGGGGATCTCGGCCTCGATGTGGCCCTTCTGCTCGCGGTGGTCCATGGCGGCGTGTCCCCGGGGCGCCGGCGCCGGGGGGTCTGTGCCCCCCGCGGCCCCCGCGTGGCTGGACGTTGGACCGGGGAGTCTCGCACAGGGCCGGCGGCCCGGACAAGCGCCGGCCCGGGGAGCGGTCAGCCCTCCCCGGCGGCGTCGAGGGCGCGCGACAGCTCCCGCGCGGTCAGGTCGACGAGGGGGATGACCCGCGCGTAGTTCATCCGGGTCGGGCCGATCACCGCGAGCGCCCCGAGCACCCGGTCGCCGCGCCGGTAGGGCGCCGCCACCACCGACACGTCGGGGACGGCGGCGAACTCGCTCTCGGCGCCGATGAAGATCCGGACCTCCCCGGAGTGGAGGACGCGGTCGAGGACCCGCAGGATCCGGTCCTTCTCGGCGAAGGCCCGCAGCAGGAGCCGCGCCTTCTGGACGTCGGCGAACTCCGGGGCCTCGAGGAAGCTCTCCTCGCCGTCGACCAGGATCCGCTCCCCGGCGGGCGGCGCGGCCAGGGCCCGCTCGGCGAGGGTGAGGGCGTGGCGCATGACGTCCTGGAGCTCGCTCCGGTCGGCGGCCATGTCGGCGAGGATCCGGGCGCGGAGCCCGGGGAGGTTCGCCGCGACGCCCGGCTCGGCGAGCCGCTCGGTGAGGTAGGCGGCGGCCCGCTCGAGCTCGGCGGCCTCGAGGTGCCAGTCGATCTGGACGAGGGTGTTGGTGACGATGCCCGCCTCGGAGACGAAGACCGCCAGCACCCGGTTCTCGCGGAGCCGGACGAAGTCGACGCGGCGGAGCGGATCGGTCCGCGGGCGGGGGGTGCTCACCACGCCGGCGTGGTGCGACAGCGAGTGGAGGAGGTCGGCCGTCTCCCCCAGGAGCCGGCCCAGGTCGGGCGGCTCGTGGGTGAGGGAGGCGATCCGGCCCCGGTCCGCCGGCGACGGCGGCCGGACCTCGAGGAGGGTGTCGACGTAGAGCCGGTACCCGCGCGCGGTCGGGATCCGGCCCGAGGAGGTGTGGGGCTTCTCCAGGAAGCCGAGCGCCTCGAGGTCGGCCATGACCGTCCGCACCGTCGCCGAGGAGCAGTCGAGCTCGTGGCGGGCGAGGAGGGGCTGGCTGGCGACCGGCTCGCCGGTCTGGATGTAGTCCTGGACCAGCGCCCGGAGCACGTCGCGCTCTCGCCGCCCCAGCTCGCCGATCGGGTCCGCCACCGGGCCGCTCCGCGCCTAGGGCGCCGCCAGGTGACGGGCCGCCGCCGCCGCGAGCGCCGGGACGCGGCCGGCCGCGAGCGTCCGCCAGGCGGCGGCCGCCGCCGCCCGGTCCCCCGCCTGCTCGGCGACCAGCGCGTCGAGGTGGACCCGCTCCTCGTCGAAGCCGAAGGCGAGGGCGGCGCGGGCGGTCCCGTCGTCGAGCCGGAGCGCGTCGCCGAGCTCCGCCCGGGCCCCGGCGTCGTCGCCGCGCGCGTCGTCGAGCAGCGCCAGGGCGTAGTGCGGCTCGGCCCGGCCGGCGTCGAGGTCGCGCGCCGCCTGGAGGTAGGCCTGGGCGGCGGTGGCGTAGCCCTGCACCGCGTGGAGCTCGCCCAGGTCGGCCAGGGCCACCTGCTGCTCCCGCGGCGCGCCGTGGGCCACCACCTCGTCGAGGAGGCGGATGGCCGTCTCGACGTGGCCGTCGAGGTAGTAGGACACGGCCAGGTCGTCGAGGGGCGCGAGCCGGACCGGATCGGCCGCCAGCGCCGCCTCGTAGCGGGACCGGGCGGCGGCGGTCTGCCCCGCGCGCAGGAGCGCCGCGGCGGGGGCGGCCGGGGCGGCCAGGATCA
>JAJXSQ010000164.1 GCA_021784495.1 Myxococcales bacterium
GCGCCGGTCCGGGCGCGGAAGGGGAGGCGGTGATGGCACGCCGGGCGCCGCGGGCGCGGGCGGGGCGGGTGGCGCGGCGGACGCGCGAGACCGACGTCGCGGTCGAGCTCGCGCTCGGCGAGGGCGCGTCGTCGATCGCCACCGGGCTCCCCTTCTTCGACCACATGCTCGACCAGGTGGCGCGCCACGGGCGGCTGGTCCTCCGGGTCCGGGCGACCGGCGACCTCCAGGTCGACGCGCACCACACCGTCGAGGACGTCGGGATCGCCCTCGGCGAGGCGCTCCGCGAGGCGCTCGGCGACAAGGCGGGGCTGGCCCGCTACGGCCACGCGCTGGTGCCGCTCGACGAGGCGCTGGCCGAGGCGGTCGTGGACCTCTCCGGCCGGCCGCACCTCACCTTCGAGGCCGGGCTGCCGAGCGGCAAGCGGTTCATCGGCGGCTTCGACGTGGACCTGACCCAGGACTTCTTCCAGGCGCTGGTGAACCACGCCCGGCTCTGCCTCCACGTCCGGGTCCGCTCCGGCCGGAACCTCCACCACGTCGTCGAGGCGATCTTCAAGGCGGTCGCCCGGGCGCTGCGCGCCGCGACGGTGCGGGAGGGGACGGCGCTCCCCTCGACCAAGGGCGTGCTGTGAGCCTCGCCGGGACGGTGGCGCTCGTCGACTACGGCGCCGGCAACCTCCGCTCGGTCGAGAACGCGCTGCGCGAGGTCGGCGCGGCGGTGATCGTCACCCACGACCCCGAGGCCGTCCGGCGCGCCGACCGGGTGGTCGTGCCCGGGCAGGGGGCCATGCCGGCCTGCGCCGACGCGATGCGCCGGAGCGGCGTGGAGGCGGCGCTGCGCGAGGCGATCGGGCGAGGGGCGCCGGTGCTCGGCATCTGCGTCGGCCTGCAGATCCTCTTCGAGGACGGGGAGGAGGCGGGCGGATCGCGCGGCCTGGGGATCCTCCGCGGCACCATCCGGCGGCTGCCGGCGGGCGTGAAGCTCCCGCACATCGGCTGGTCGCCGGTCCGCGGGCGCGGGGCGCTCCACCCGCTCTTCGCCCCCCTCGACGGCCAGTACGTCTACTTCGCCCACAGCTACGCGGCGCCGGCGGAGGCGCCGGAGACGCAGCTCCTCGCCGAGCACGGCCGGCCCTACTGCGCCGGCCTGGTCCGCGAGAACCTCTTCGCCGTCCAGTTCCACCCGGAGAAGAGCCAGCGCGTCGGGCTCGGCTTCCTCCGGCGCTTCGTGGAGGTGTGACGGTGCTCGTCATCCCGGCGATCGATCTCATGGGCGGCCAGGCGGTCCGGCTGGAGAAGGGCGACTTCGCCACCCGCACCGTCTACTCGGCCCGGCCGGCGGAGCAGGCGGCGGCCTTCGCCCGGGCCGGCGCCCGCCGGCTCCACGTCGTCGACCTCGACGGCGCCCGCGCCGGCCGGCCGGTCAACGTCGAGGCGGTGCGGGCCATCTGCGCCGTCCCCGGCCTGGAGGTCGAGGTCGGCGGCGGGCTGCGCACCATCGAGGACGTGGAGCGGGCGCTGGCGCTCGGCGCCGACGCGGTGGTGCTCGGGACCGCGGCGGTGGAGCGGCTCGACCTGGTCCGGCTCGCCTGCGAGCGGTTCCCCGGCCGGGTGCGCTGCGGGATCGACGCCCGCGGCGGCGAGGTGAAGGTGGCCGGCTGGCAGACGGGCTCCGGGCTCCCCGCCGCCGAGGTGGCGCGCCGGGTGAAGGGCGTCGGGGTGACGCTGGTCGAGTACACCGACGTCTCCCGCGACGGCATGTTCACCGGGGTCGACGCCGCCGGCGCCGCGGCGCTCCAGGCCGAGGCCGGGGTGGAGGTGGTGGCCTCGGGCGGCGTCGCCGGCCTCGACGACGTCCGCGCCTGCCTCGCCGCGGGCGTCGCCGGGGTGATCGTCGGCAAGGCGATCTACGAGGGGCGGCTCGACCTCGCGGCGGCGGTGGCCCTCGCGGCCGGGGGGGCGGCCTGATGCCGGCCAAGCGGATCATCCCCTGCCTCGACGTGAAGGCCGGCCGGGTGGTGAAGGGGGTCCACTTCCAGAACCTGCGCGACGCCGGGGACCCGGTCGAGGCGGCCGCCCGCTACGACGCGCAGGGGGCCGACGAGATCACCTACCTCGACATCGCCGCGACCCTCGAGGACCGCGGCACCCTCCTCGACCTGGTCACCCGGACCGCGGCGCGCGTCTTCGCGCCGCTCACCGTCGGCGGCGGGGTGCGCAGCGAGGCCGACTTCGTCGCCCTGCTCCACGCCGGCGCCGACAAGGTGAGCGTCAACTCGTCGGCGGTGAAGGAGCCGGCCCTGGTGGACCGGCTCTCGGCCGTCGCCGGGGCCCAGGCGCTGGTGGTGGCGGTGGACGTGAAGCGGCGCCCGCGCGCCGCCGGCGCGGCGCAGGAGTGGGAGGTCTACGTCGCCGGGGGCTCGCGCGCGACCGGGCGCGAGGGGCTCGAGTGGATCCGGGAGGTCGCCGACCGGGGCGCCGGCGAGATCCTGCTCACCTCGATGGACCGCGACGGGACGCGCGCCGGCTACGACCTCGAGCTCCTGGAGCGGGTCGCCGGCCTGGTGACCGTCCCGGTCATCGCCTCGGGCGGGGTCGGCACCCTCGCGCACCTGGCCGAGGGGCTCCGCTTCGCCGACGCGGCGCTCGCCGCCTCGATCTTCCACGACGGCCAGCACACCATCCCCGAGGCCAGGGCCTACCTGCGGGAGCGCGGGATCGAGGTGCGGCCGTGACCGCCCGCAGGCGCCCGGCGCGCTCCCCCGGCGCGGCCCCCGCGGGCGCCGGGGTCGCCCGGCCCGGGGGCGCGGGCGGCGCGCGCCGGCTCCTCTCCCTCGTCCGCTTCGACGACCGCGGCCTGGTCCCGGTCGTCGCGCAGGAGGAGGACGGGACCGTCCTCATGCTCGCCTGGGCCACCCGCGCGGCGCTCGAGGCGACGCTCGCCGGCGGGCGGGCCACCTACTGGTCGCGCAGCCGGGGGGAGCTCTGGCGCAAGGGCGACACCTCCGGCCACGTCCAGCGGGTCCGCGAGGTGGCGGTGGACTGCGACGGCGACGCCGTGCTCTACGTCGTCCGCCAGACCGGGCCCGCGTGCCACACCGGCGCCCGGAGCTGCTTCTTCGAGAGGGAGGAGATCTCATGGCCGACGAGCGGTTCCTCGCCACGCTCTGGGGGACGATCGAGGCCCGCCGGGACGACCCGGCGGCCGCCGGCAGCTACACCCGCACGCTCCTCGCCGCGCCGGCCCGGGCGCGGCGCAAGGTGATCGAGGAGGCGTACGAGGTCGTCGAGGCGCAGCAGGGGCTGCTCGCCGGCCAGGACAGCCGCGAGCACCTGGCGCTCGAGGCGGCCGACCTCGTCTACCACCTGTTCGTGGTGCTCGCGTCGGCGGGCGTCACCCCGGCGCAGGTCTACGACGTCCTCGAGTCGCGCCACGGCCGGCCGGCCAGAAACCCTTGACGTCGCGGCCGGATCCCGTTATGAGCCCCCGTTCAGTCCGAGCGGGAGGGCCGGGTGCCGACAGGTCCCCGGCCCTCCGCGTTCGTGACGCCCCGCCGAACCCACTGCGAAAGGTCCGAGGAACCGAATGACCGGAGTGCGTGTCAAGGAAGGCGAGTCCTTCGAGAACGCGATGAAGCGCTTCAAGAAGCAGTGCGAGAAGGCGGGGATCCTCTCGGAGATCCGCAAGCGGGAGCACTACGAGAAGCCGAGCGTGAAGCGCAAGAAGAAGGCCCTCGCCGCCAAGAAGCGCGCGCTCAAGAAGTCGCGCAAGACCTACTAGGCGCGGGGGGCGGCGGACCATGGCGCTCAAGGACCAGCTCGACGCCGATCTCAAGTCGGCGATGCGCGACAAGGACGCCGTGCGCCTCTCGGTCGTCCGGATGCTGAAGAGCGCCGTGAAGTACCGCGAGATCGAGATCATGAAGCCGCTCGACGACGCCGGCGTGCTCGGGGTGATCTCCGGGGAGATCAAGCGGCACCGCGACTCGGTCGAGCAGTACCGGGCCGGCAACCGCCAGGACCTCGTCGACAAGGAGGAGGCGGAGATCGGCGTCCTCCAGGGGTACCTCCCGGCCCAGCTCGGCGAGGCCGAGCTCCGCGCCGTCGTGGACGCGGCGGTCACGAAGGCGGGGGCCACCGGCCCAAAGGACATGGGCGCGGTGATGAAGCTGCTCATGCCGGAGGTGCAGGGGAAGGCCGACGGGAAGCTGGTGTCGGAGCTGGTGAAGGCTCGTCTCGCCGGGCGGTGACCGGGCGGGGGAAGACGCCTGATCCCGCCCGAGGTCATCGAGGAGATCGCGGCACGCGTCGACGCGGTGGCGGTGATCGGACGGCACGTCGAGCTGAAGCGCGCCGGCCGGACCTGGAAGGGCTGCTGTCCGTTCCACGGGGAGCGGACCCCGAGCTTCCACGTCTACACCGAGGACAAGCACTTCAAGTGTTACGGCTGCGGTGAGCATGGGGATGTCTTCGCGTTCCTGCAGAAGCTGCAGGGGAAGGACTTCGTCGAGGTGGTGAGGGAGCTCGCGGCCGAGGTGGGCGTCGAGATCCCGGCGCTCGACGCCCGGGAGTCCGACGAGGCGCGCCGGCGGCGCGCCGAGCGGGCCGACCTGCTCGCGGCCTGCGCGGCGGCGGCGCGCTACTGGGCGGCCCGGCTGGCGAGCCCCCACGGGGAGGCGGCGCGCGCCTACCTCGCGGCGCGCGGGGTCGCCCCGGAGACCGCGCGGACCTTCCAGCTCGGGGTCGCCGCGCCGGGGTGGAGCGACCTCGCCGGACGGCTGGCGCCCAAGGGGGTCGCCGAGCCGGCCCTCGTCGGCGCCGGGCTCCTGATCCGCGGCGACGACGGGCGGACCCACGACCGGTTCCGCGGCCGGCTCCTCTTCCCGATCGCCGCCCTCGACGGACAGGTGATCGGGTTCGGCGGCCGGGCGATGGGCGACGCCGGGGGCGCCAAGTACATCAACACCCCCGAGACGCCCCTCTACAAGAAGAGCCGGGTCCTCTACGGGATCGACCAGGCCCGCGAGCAGATCCGGCGGACCCGCGCCGCGGTGCTCGTCGAGGGGTACTTCGACGTCATCGGGCTGCACCAGGCGGGGCTCCGGAACGCGGTCGCCGTCTGCGGCACCGCGCTGACCCCCGAGCACGTCGAGCTGCTGAAGCGGCTCGACTGCCGCGAGGTGACCGTCCTCTTCGACGGCGACCAGGCCGGCCTGGCCGCGCCGGCCCGCGCGGCGGCGGCGCTCCTCCCCTCCGGCGTCACCGGCAAGGTGGCGGTGCTGCCGGGCGGGGGCGGCAAGACCGATCCCGACGAGTACGCCCGGGCGCACGGCCGGGCGGGCGTCGAGGCGATCCTCGCGGCCGCGGTGCCCCTGTCGCGCTTCCTCGTCGACCGGGCGGTCGAGCGGACCTGCGGGGCCGACCCGCGCGGCGCGGCGCTCGAGGCGAAGCTGGCCGCGGTCGCCGAGCTCGGGCCGCTCGTCCGGCTGGCGCCGGAGGGGCTGGCGCGCCGGGTCTTCGAGGAGGAGATCGCCCGCCGGCTCGACCTCGACCTCGGCGCGCTGGTCGCCGAGCTCGCCGCCGCCCCCGGCCCGCGCCGCGGGGAGCCGCGGGCCGCCGC
>JAJXSQ010000165.1 GCA_021784495.1 Myxococcales bacterium
CGACCGGCTCCAGCTCGTGCCCGAGCCCCTGGCGACCCTCCCGACCGAGCGCGTCCGGCCGCCGCCCGCGGCGCTCGAGGAGATCAACCGCGCGCTCCGGTGAGGGGCGCCCGGCGGCGGCCCGGTTCCGCCCGCGTCCGGCCCGGTCCGCGCCCGGCGCGGGGAGGGGCGGTCCCCCCCCGGCGCGGCGCCCGCCGGTGGGGCTATGCTCCCGCCGGGCCCCCTCGGGCCCGGCGGAGGCGAGCCGGTGAAGATCACGCGCGGCGGCTGGGTCCACAGGGCGATCGGGCGGCTCGCCGGCAGGCTGGCGGAGGCGGAGCGGGCCCGGGGGATCCTCGAGGAGGCGCTCGAACACGCCTACGAGGGGCTGATCATCACCGACGCCGCCGGGACGATCCTCCAGGCCAACCAGGCCTACGCCACCTTCCTGGGGCTCCGGGTCGAGGAGATGGTCGGGCGCGACGTCACGGCGGTGATCGAGAACACCCGCATGCACGTCGTGGCCCGGACCGGCGTCGCCGAGATCGCCCAGCTCCAGCGGATCCGCGGGCGGGAGATGATCGCCAGCCGCATCCCCATCCTGGAGGACGGCCGGGTGGTGCGGGTCGTCGGCAAGGTGATGTTCCAGGACGTCGACGACCTCTTCGCCATGAGCTCCCGCTTCACGGCGCTGAAGCGCGAGCTCGAGTTCTACAAGAGCGAGCTGAGCCGCCGGGGCGCGGCGCGCCACTCCCTCGACGAGATCGTCGGGGCCAGCACGCCGCTCGAGCGGGTGAAGGCGATGGCCCGCAAGGTGGCCCGGAGCGACACCACGGTGCTCCTGAAGGGGGAGAGCGGGACCGGGAAGGAGCTCTTCGCGCACGCCCTCCACGTGGAGAGCGCCCGGGCGCCCGGGCCGTTCGTCAAGGTGAACTGCGCGGCCATCCCCGAGACGCTCTTCGAGTCGGAGCTGTTCGGCTACAAGGGCGGCGCCTTCACCGGGGCCCAGCGGCAGGGCAAGAAGGGCAAGTTCGCCCTGGCGAGCGGCGGGACCCTCTTCCTGGACGAGGTGAGCGAGCTCCCGCTCTCGATGCAGGTGAAGCTCCTGCGGGTGCTCCAGGAGCGGGAGATCGAGCCGGTCGGCGCGGTCGAGCCGGAGGCGATCGACGTCCGGATCGTCGCCGCCACCAACCGGGACCTGGAGGAGCTCATCGCCCGGGGGACCTTCCGGCACGACCTCTTCTACCGGCTCAACGTCGTCATGCTGGAGATCCCGCCGCTCCGCGAGCGCCCCGAGGACCTCCCGCTCCTGGCGGAGCGGCTCCTGCGCCAGCTGGAGCGCGAGACGGGGATCCCAGTCGACGGGCTGGCCCCCGAGGCCGAGGCGATCCTGCGCGCGCACTCCTGGCCCGGGAACGTCCGCGAGCTCCGCAACCTCCTCGAGCAGGCGCTCCACGTGAAGAGCGGCCGCCGGATCGAGGCCGGCGACCTGCCGGCCTCGGTCCTCGGCCCGGCGGCCCGCGCCGGCGGGGCCGCGGCGGGGACCCTGCGGAGCCTGCTGGCGCGGGCCGAGGAGGAGGCGATCCGGCGCGCGCTGCGGGAGGCCGGCGGGGATCGGCGCGCCGCCGCCGCCCGCCTCGGGATCAGCCGCTCGTCCCTCTACGCCAAGATCTTCGAGCACGGCATCGCCGGGCGCGGCGCGAAGGCGGCGAGCTAGCGGGAGGGGCGGTCCAGAAAGCAGGATTCGCCGTCCAGCGCGGTGGACGGCGCGGCCGGCGTCGCGAGCCGAGCCGAAGCGCCCGGAACCTCACTGGATCCAGCCTGCGACGGGCGGCGGAGCACGGCGGCCAGCCACTGCGGAGGGCGGCGCCAGTCCAGGAATCTGGACTCCAGGCGCGGGACGCGCAGGGTTTGCCCGCAGGAAACGCAGCGATCGCGCAGTTCTGGCGGCTTTCGCCCTCCCCGGGTCGCGCTGGCCCGGCCGTTGCTCTCTCCCTCCTCGCCGCGGCGGCGGCGGGAGGTCGAGCGATGAGCGTGACCATCTGTGAATCGATCGAGGCGGCGCTCGAGGGCGTGGCCGACGGGAGCTCGGTGATGGCCGGCGGCTTCGGCCTCGTCGGGATCCCGCAGCGGCTGATCGAGGGGCTCCGCGACCGGGGGTCCCGCGGCCTCACCGTGATCTCGAACAACTGCGGCGTCGACGGCTGGGGGCTCGGGCTCCTCCTCCGGACCGGGCAGATCCGGCGGATGATCGCCTCCTACGTCGGCGAGAACCGGGAGTTCGAGCGGCAGCTCATCGCCGGCGAGCTGGAGGTGGAGCTCGTCCCCCAGGGGACGCTCGCCGAGCGGATCCGGGCCGGCGGCGCCGGGATCCCCGCCTTCTACACCCCGGCCGGCGTCGGCACCCCCATCGCCGAGGGGCGGGAGGTGCGCGAGTTCGACGGGCGCCGCTACCTGCTCGAGCGGGCGCTCACCGCCGACGTCGCGCTGGTGAAGGCCTGGCGCGCCGACCGACTCGGGAACCTCGTCTACCGCCGCACCGCGCGGAACTTCAACCCGATGATGGCGACGGCGGCGCGCCTCACCGTCGCCGAGGTCGAGGAGATCGTCGAGGTGGGGGCCCTCGACCCCGACCAGATCCACACCCCGGGCATCTTCGTCCACCGGGTCGTCGCGTGCCCGGGCGTCGAGAAGCGGATCGAGCGGCGCACCGTGCGCGCCTGAGGAGGACGTCATGGCCTGGACCAGGGACCAGCTCGCGGAGCGCGCCGCCCGGGAGATCCGCGACGGCGACGCCGTCAACCTCGGGATCGGCATCCCCACGCTGGTGGCGAACCACCTCGCCCCGGGGAGGCGGGTCGTCCTCCAGTCCGAGAACGGCCTCCTCGGGATCGGGCCGTCGCCGACCGAGGCCGAGGTCGATCCGGACCTGGTGAACGCCGGGAAGGAGACGGTGACCATGATCCCCGGCGCCTCCACCTTCAGCAGCGCCGACTCGTTCGCCATGATCCGCGGCGGGCACATCGACCTGGCGATCCTCGGGGCGATGGAGGTCTCGGCCCGCGGGGACCTCGCCAACTGGACCATCCCCGGCAAGCTGGTGAAGGGGATGGGGGGGGCGATGGACCTCGTCCACGGCGCCCGGCGGGTGGTGGTGGTCATGGAGCACGTGAGCCGCGCCGGCCGGCCGAAGGTGCTCGAGCGCTGCTCGCTGCCGCTCACCGGCGAGCGGGTGGTCCACCGCGTCATCACCGATCGCGCCGTCCTCGACGTCGAGCCCGACGGGCTCCTGCTGGTCGAGGTCGCCCCCGGCCACACCGTCGCCGAGCTCCGGGCCTGCACCGAGCCCCCGCTGCGCCTCGCGCCCGGTCTCCGGGACTGAGCCCCCTCTCCGCCCTCGCCGGGCGCACCCGCGCCCGGCCGTCCCCGTCGTCCCCGCCGCGCTCCCGCTCCCGGAGGTCCCATGACCGTCGCCGCGCTCGCCGATCCGCCCAGCCTCGCCTCGCCCCCCCCCGATCCCCGGCGCGAGTTCCGCCGGAGCGTCAAGGTGGCGCTCGCCAGCCTCATCGGCACCTCGATCGAGTGGTACGACTTCTTCCTCTACGGGACGGCGGCGGCGCTGGTCTTCAACAAGCTCTTCTTCCCGACCTTCGATCCGCTGGTGGGCACCATCGCCGCCTTCGCGACCTTCGCGGTGGGGTTCATCGCCCGCCCGATCGGCGGCGTGGTCTTCGGGCACTACGGGGACCGGATCGGCCGGAAGAACATGCTCTACGTCACCCTCCTCATCATGGGGCTGGCGACCGCCGTCATCGGCCTCCTCCCGACCTACGCCGCCATCGGCGTCTGGTCGCCCGTCCTCCTGGTGGCGATGCGCCTGGCGCAGGGGTTCGGCCTCGGCGGCGAGTGGGGCGGCGCGGTCCTCATGGCCGTCGAGCACGCGCCCGCGAACCGCCGCGGGTTCTACGGGTCCTGGCCGCAGGTCGGCGCCTACGTGGGGCTCCTCCTCTCGACGCTCGTCTTCCGCGCCGTGTCGCGGCTCGCCGAGGGCGACTTCCTCGCCTGGGGCTGGCGCGTCCCCTTCCTCCTCAGCTTCCTCCTTGTGCTCGTCGGGCTCTACATCCGGATGCAGATCGCCGAGTCTCCCGTCTTCGCCCGGGTGAAGGAGGCGAAGGTCGAGGCGCGGATGCCCATCGTCGAGGTGCTGCGGCGGCACCCCCGCAACATCCTCCTGGCCATGGGGGCGCGCTTCGCGGAGAACGGCCTCTTCTACCTCTTCACCACCTTCGCGCTCACCTACGCCTCGACCCAGCTCGGGGTCGACCGCGGCGTCGCGCTGAACGGCCTCCTCATCGCCTCGGCGATCAACATCTTCGTGGCGCCGGCCTGGGGGGCGCTCTCCGACCGGATCGGCCGCCGGCCGGTCTACATCTGGGGCGCGGTCGCCTGCGGGCTCCTCGCCTTCCCCTTCTTCTGGATGCTCGGCACCCGGTCGCCGGTGATCATCTGGGCGGCCATCGCCCTTCCGCTCGTGCTCGGCCACGCCGCGATGTACGGCCCGCAGGCGAGCTTCTTCTCGGAGCTCTTCTCGGCGCGGCTCCGCTACAGCGGCGCCTCGCTCGGCTACCAGCTGGCGTCGGTCTTCGCGGGGGGGCTGTCGCCGCTGGTCGCCACCGGCCTCCTCGCCTGGAGCGGCGGCAAGCCCTGGGGCATCGCCGTCTACATGATCGCGCTCGTGGTCGTCACCGTGATCTCGGTCGCCCTGTCGGCCGAGACCCACCGCTCGGCCATCGAGGAGTGAGGGACGCCATGCTGCGAGGCCGGAGCGCGCTGGTCACGGGTTCGACGAGCGGGATCGGGCTGGGGATCGCCCGCGCGCTCGCCGCGGAGGGCTGCGCGGTGACCCTCGCCGGGTTCGGCGATCCGGCCGCCATCGAGCGGGCGCGCGCGGAGCTGGCGGCGGTGTCGGGGGCCCCCGTCCGCCACGACGGCGCCGACCTCCGCGAGCCCGCGGCCGTCGAGGCGCTGGTGCGCGGCGCGATCGAGGCGCAGGGGGGGCTCGACGTGCTGGTCAACAACGCGGGGATCCAGCACACCGCCCCCTGCGAGGAGTTCCCGGTCGAGCGGTGGGACGCCATCCTGGCGACCAACCTCTCGGCCACCTTCCACGCGATCCGGGCGGCGCTGCCGGGGATGCGGGCGCGCGGCTGGGGCCGGATCGTGAACACCGCCTCGGTCCACGGGCTGGTCGCCTCGCCGAACAAGGCGGCCTACGTCGCCGCCAAGCACGGGGTGGTGGGGCTCACCAAGGTCGTGGCCCTGGAGACGGCCGGCAGCGGGGTGACCTGCAACGCCATCTGCCCCGGGTGGACGCGGACCGAGCTGGTCGAGCCGCAGATCGCCGCGCGGGCGGCGGCGCTCGGCATCGGCCTCGAGGAGGGGGCGCGCGCCCTCCTCGAGGAGAAGCAGCCCTCGGGCCAGTTCGTGACCGTCGATCAGCTCGGGGCGCTGGTGGTCTTCCTCTGCTCGGAGGCCGCCGCGCAGCTCACCGGGGCGAGCCTGCCGGTGGACGGGGGCTGGACCGCCCGGTGAGGCGGCCGCCCGGCTCGCCCGACGGCGCGCGCCGCCGGGGCTGC